>JBKKAT010000578.1:0-5063 GCA_046714535.1 Acidobacteriota bacterium
TTCGCTGTTCGCATGCGTAACAAGCTCAATTTTCTTTGACTCTAGATCGAGTGAATAAATTCCGTTGTTCTTGTCATCAATGCGAGTGCCTGAAAAGAAAAGGACCCGCCTGCCGTCGGGCAGGAAGTGAGGCAGGCGATGAGTCATGTCTTCTCTTTCCGGTGTGGTGATTCGGACGGGGCTACCTCCTGAAGCGGAGACTTGTGAGAGGCCGGTGAACGGACCGGAGGGAAACACGATCACCCCCCTCCGGCTCCAGCTGGCGCCACGACCAATTCCCTCGCACAGGGTCTGGACGGAACAACCAGAAGCCTCTACTTTCTTGAGCTTGCGATCAGCAAAGAATCCAATGAACCGGCTGTCGGGTGACCAGAAGGGATTGCTTGCCCCCTCGGTACCTTCCAACGGCTGAACAATCAGGCTATCCAGGAAGCGCACCCAAATCTGAGGCGGCCCGCCGGTTCGGGAGAGTGCGAGAGCCAATTTTCGGCCATCAGGAGATAACGCAATGGAGGCGTTCACCGGATCGAGCTGAACGTCCGATGGCAGCGCGATGCTTGCTCGCAGCACAAGAGGAGATTCCGGAGGACGAAGGGAATAGCCTATGGTCAGACCCGCGGCCAATAGGACGGCGATGGCGGCAATGAGCCACCACTGCCTGCGCTGCCGTCGGAATGCTCTCGGGGCGACTCGCGCATCGGAGCCCTCCGTGATCCAGCGCAGCTGCAGCTTGACGTCGTTCGCGGATTGCCAGCGGTTTTCAGGATCCTTGGCGAGGCAAGTCCTGACCACATGGTCCAGCTCCGGAGGAGACATCGACTGAACGCTTGAGAGCACCAATGGTTCGGAATTCATGATCGCGGAAATTAATCCAGCCTGACTGTTAGCCTTGAAAGCTTTTTGTCCTGTCGCCATTTCATAGATGATTTCACCCAGAGCAAAAATATCGGTGCGCGAATCCGCCTTCTTTCCCTCGAGTTGTTCCGGCGCCATATATTGCAATGTGCCGGGAACAATTCCTTCTCCTGTTAGCGGACCCTCCACAGTTTCCAGATGCGAAAGAGCATTCTCCGACGATGACGCCTCCTCATATCTTGCCATGCCAAAATCAAGCAGCTTGGTGCCGGACTTTGTCAGCATGATGTTGGCTGGTTTCAGATCGCGATGCACAATCCCTTGCCGGTGAGCCGCGTCAAGAGCATCGGCAATCTCCATTGAATAACGTAGTACTAATTCTGTAGTCAGCGGGCCTTTGCTGAGGCGGCGGGCCATCGTTTCCCCTTCCAGATACTCCATGACAAGATAAGAGATTTTTCGTCCGCCGGTAGCACCGAAAGCTGCTTGCGGCATCAGGACGCCTATCGATTCGACTTCGACTTCGCCGACGTCATAGAGAGCGCAGATGTGCTGGTGAGAGAGTTGAGAAATTGCCCGGGCCTCCCGCTCGAAACGCTTCTTGACTCTCGCATTCTCCCAGTGATGAGCGGCCAAAACCTTGATGGCCACCGTCCGCTCAAGCCGGGTGTCGCGCGCTTTGTAAACTTCACCCATGCCACCCGCGCCCAGGCGCGACACAATCTCATACGGACCGAGTCGATTCTCAGAGCTCAGCATTGTGATTTTGTCATGATTGTTTTGGATTGATGAAAGCTGTCGATATGGCCTATTTTATATTGGAAGGCCTTCGGAGCCTATTACGTAATTTTGAAAATATCACTTGCTGCTTCAAATAGAAAAGTTATATTCAAAAAATGATGATTTACCGTACGTTGATCGGCTTCGCATTCTCTGCTGCTGTTTTTGTTTCAATTGTGGAAGGAACAGCGTTACAAAAATTCACGGTTCAAAATGCAGCCACAAGACAGGCTGTTTGCAATGATGGCAGTCCGGCAATCTATTATTATCGGAAAGGCTCCGGGCAAGGGTTAAACACCTGGGTCATCTTCCTCGGAGGCGGAGGTTTTTGCTATTCAGTAACCAGTTGCAACACGCGTCAGGTGAATTCCCCTGAGCTAATGACTTCCACGGACAAACCATCCCTATTAAACGGAGACGGAATTCTGTCGGATTCATCCCTGCAAAATCCGGATTTTTTCAACGCGAATCACGTTGCAATACCCTATTGCAGTTCCGATCTATGGAGCGGAAATAGAGAAGCGAGCCAGGGAACCGGCGGTTACGAATTTCGCGGCAGAAGAATTTTACGTGCTGTGGTCGCAGACTTAAAAAAGAAAACCGGTAGCGGAAGTCTTTCCTCTGCAAATCGTGTTTTGCTGTCCGGAACATCGGCAGGGGGTGTCGGAGTGATGGTGCATTTGGACTGGCTTGCGGCACAACTTCCTGCCACTCAAGTACACGGCATCAATGATGCAGGTTGGACACCCGATGTACTGTCATTGATAGACACTTCGCAATTACAAAAGATCGATACCGCTTTGAGTCTATGGAATGGAAAGGTCGACAGCAGTTGCGCAAGATCCAATGCGGATGCGAAATTCCGTTGCTATACTTCCGCGGTCTACACTCATTTGAGTGCTCCTTTGTTCGTCCAAATGTCGCAATACGACACTGTATTTCTTTCCAGCGTTGCAGTCCGTCCACCCTTCAATTCAAGCGAAGCTTTTATTGCGAATCTGTTTGCTTCGGCCATCAGAGATTCCTTTGAAATCATCAGCGCTGGTTTCAGTCCGCGAAAACATACCCACGGATTGCTTCCGTCTAACAAGTTCTCAACCGTCGAGGTTAACAATCATTCTTTGAGAGAACTTCTGGGCAACTGGTTTTTCGAGCGCCCCGGCCCCGTCAAAGTTGTGAAGCAATAGCGGAACTACTGTATCTTTGCAATCAAACCATTCCCGTTTTAAGAGAGCGGCCCTTTAAAGTTTACCGGGCAGTCAGTCCACCTACTCATATCTTAGCGAAGCAAGTGGATCCATTCGTGCAGCGCGTCTTGCGGGAAGATAGCTTGCAAACAACGCAATCATAGCCAGCAGCAAGGTAACAAAACCAAGCGTCAGCGGATCGGATGCGCTGGTTTGAAACAGAACCGATTTCAAAACGCGACCCAGTGAGAGTGCACCGGCCAGACCGATAGCGACGCCGATCATCGTTACGGTGATTCCATATTTGAGAATCAGACGAAGCACATCGGTGCGTTGAGCTCCCAGAGCCATGCGCAAACCGATCTCACCTGTACGGCGTGAGACCGAGTACGACATCGTTCCATAGATGCCGATGGCTGCAAGCAACAACGCGATCAACGCATAACCGCTCAGAAGCTGCGTCAGGAAGCGAGGTAATCCAAGCGACTTCTGGATGAGACTGTCCACCGTCCGAATTTTCCAGACGGGTTGATCCGGATCAACAGACCAAACAGCCGACCTCACTGCTGTCGCCATTTGCATCGGATCTCCGGAAGTGCGGACAACGATCGTATTGAAGATATTCGGATTCTGAGCTTGTGCTCCATAGATATAACCAATTTCCGGATCATCCAGGTTGTACTGCTTGGTGTTTCCTACAACGCCGATGATTTCCGCCGGAATTTTCTGTCCATCAAATAGTATTTGTATTTGTTGACCGATCGGATCCTGTTTCGGCCAGAAACGTTCTGCCAAATATTGATTGATCACAGCAACGATCGGAGCGCCGTCCCGGTCCTGACTTTGAAAGGAACGACCGCGAATCACCGGAATTCGCATCGTGCGAAAATAATCCACGCCGCACAAATTAAATCGTGTTCGGATCGCCTCCCGCTCCGGCGGACGTCCTACAATCTCAAAGCTCCCCATCGCTCCATTGCCGCTGAAGGGCAACCCGCCGATAAGTGCTGCCGATTGAACTCCAGGGAGTCGTCGAATTTCTTCGATGATCCTGGTATGCACATCCAACAATTGTGAAGGCTCCGGATACTTATTGCGCGGCAATCTGTATTCCATCGACAGTAGATTGTTCGATTCGAATCCCACCTTTACATGGATCAACTGCTGCAGACTGCGCAGCATCAACACGGAGCCAGTTAATAGAATCAACGTCAACGCAACCTGTCCAATGACAAGCGCCGTGCGCCCACGTGTACGGCTTCCCACAATTTTGGTTCCAGAGTCTCTCATGACATGGAACTCGCCAGGCAGACTGACTCGAAGCGCAGGGATCATTCCAAAAAAGATTGCTGTGACTGTTGTGAAACCTGCAGCAAAAAGAAAAACAGTAAGATCAAAACGCGCAACAATTCCACCGGGAAGGTCATCCGGCGCTGCTGCAAGCAACAAGCTTAAACCCCACCAGCCCACCAGTAGACCAGCCAGCCCACCAGCGATCCAGAGCAAACCGGTTTCTGTGAACAACTGCGCCATCAATCGGGTGCGGCCCGCCCCGAGTGCCGCGCGTGTTGCCATTTCTCTGCGTCTCACAGTAGCGCGCGAAAGAATCAAATTCGCAACATTTGTGCATGCGATCATCAATACAAAGATCACTGCGCCGAGCAAAATCAAAATGATTTGACGGGCATCGCCAACCACCAGTTCGCGAAGAGTTTGCATATTCGCGCTTCTGACTCCAGCATCCGGATATTGCTTCGACAACCGTTGAAAGATACTCTTCACTTCTGATGCGGCTTGTTCGAAAGAAACTCCACGTTTGATGGCGCCGAAGGGGCCCACCATTCCTTCCGAGCGGCTCTGCAATAAACCGGCTTCCTTCGCGCCTTTGAATGGCGGCGAGTGGTGGTGCGGGATCCAAACTTCCACTTCATCAAAAGGAAACCGGAATCCTTTTGGCAGAATGCCTATGATTGTGAATGGCTCATTGTTGAGCTGGATCGTTTTACCCAGCAGATTCGGATTTCCCTGAAAGGAGTTTTGCCATGTTTCATGCTGCAAAATGCAAACTCGATCTGCCCCTTCCCGATCATCCTTACCCGGAAAAAAAGTGCGGCCAAAAGCCGGTTGGATACCCATCAGGTGGAAGAAATTATCCGAGACGAAACCGCCGCGCAAACGTTGTGGATCTCTGTGTCCCGTAAAATTAACACTTTGCGGGATAAACGCCGAAAAGCCATCGAA
>JBKKAT010000579.1:0-7117 GCA_046714535.1 Acidobacteriota bacterium
CCATGACCATGGGGAACCGCATCGCAGTGATGAATCAAGGAAGAATTCAGCAGGTGGGCACCCCTCTGGATCTCTACGAAAAACCATCTAATGTATTCGTAGCATCCTTTATAGGCACTCCCCCCATGAACCTGATCAGAGCGACTGTAACGGAAGAGGGAAAGACACTGGCTGCTTCAAAATACACAATTCCAGTGCCTCAATCGTTGCAGAATTTGACGTCCGGAAAGGATGGACAGAAGCTTGTGGCCGGCCTTCGACCGGAAAATGTTCTGGATACTCATCGTCCTTCCCGTGGCGAAACCGCGCGCGTGAATGCGGAGGTCGAAATCGCCGAGCCGTTGGGCCATGAAGTTGTGGCGCATGCGCGTCTGGGTGATGACATTTTCGTCGCAAAATTGGAGCCGCATCACATCCCAAAGATCGGGGACAAAATCGAATTAGTTCTGGAACTGGATACGTTGCATTTATTCGATGCAGAAACGGAACAAAGACTAAACAGTGCTGAGCAATGAGTGCTGAGTGCTGAGTAAAAACCACAAACCTGTTCTCAGCACTCAGCACTTTGCACTCAGCACTGAGAAAGGAGGGCCTGGTTATGAAATTTAAACTTTTAATCCTTTTCGCGGCTTTCGTTTTGCTTCCTCTCATCCTTCAGGCGCAGGAGCTCGTGGTTTGGCATGCCTATCGGGCCGAAGAAAAAGAAGCTTTCGAGAAAGTCGTTGCGAACTACAATGCGTCGAAAGGCGGGAAGGTGAAAGTCACTACTCTCGCGGTTCCTTATGATGCATTTGCCGATAAAATTTCCGCTGCTGTCCCTCGCGGCAAAGGCCCGGACATTTTTATCTACGCGCAAGATCGTCTTGGCGGGTGGATCGAGGCAGGGAATACTGTGGAACCCATCGATTTTTTCATTGAAGATCCAACGAAAGCACGGTTCATTCCCACCACATTGCAAGCGATGACTTATCAAGGAACGATTTACGGCCTTCCTTTCAATTACAAAGAGATCACGATGATCTATAACAAGAAACTGGTTACAACACCTCCCAAAACAACTGCTGAACTTGTTGCGGTGGCAAAAAAATTAACCGACCCAAAAACGGGAAAATTCGGTCTGGTTTATTCTTATGCGGATTTCTATTACCACTCGGCATTGATGAATGGTTTTGGTGGTGGCGTATTTAAAGGGCGTACTCCCACCCTGAATTCACCCCAGAACATCAAGTCTCTTGAGCTTTTGATGCGCTGGGTGGACACGGATAAAATCCTGCCACGCGAACCTTCGACAGCTCTGGTTACTTCCTTATTCAATGAAGGCAAAGCAGGAATTGTTTTTTCGGGTCCATGGTTTCTGGGTGAAATCGCAAAATCGGTTGATTACGGTCTTGCTATGCTTCCCACCATTAATGAAGCGGGCGGAAAACCGATGATGCCCTGGATTACTGTGGAAGGGCTGTATATTGCGGCTCCTTCGAAGAGTAAAGAAGCGGCGTATGATTTCGTCAAGTACGCAACGGATGTCGCTGCGGGAAAAATTATGGCGTTGGAAGGACGCCAGACGCCGGCCAACAAAGCGGTCTACAACGATCCGAAAGTTGGGAGTGATCCCATACTAAAAGCGTTCCGCCAACAGGTAGATAAAGCGGTTCCAATGCCGAATTTGCCGGAGATGACGATGGTCTGGTCTCCTGCAACAACCGCAATGAACACGATCACCAAGAAAGCCTCAGCTGCGAAAGCTGCGATGGATATCGCGCAAAAAGCAGTGGAACAGGATATTGCGAAATTACGGGGAAAGAAGTGATCAAACCGGGATTGCATCAGCGCAGGTTCTGGATAGGCCTGTTGTTGAGTCTGGTTGTCGGAATAGGCATCCAGCAGTGGCTTCTGATGAAAGCGCGGCGCACGGAAGCAGAAGCGGAAGCGCGCCGAACGGCCATGATTACCGTGCAATTGCTTTCCGAGATCGTGCAACGCGCCGGTGCAGAAGAAGAAAAAGTGGCAGCCGCGGTCACACACTTCAGTAACGTTCACCCGGAGGTCAAGAACATCCGTGTGGTTCGTGGCGTTCGGCTGCTTTCTTCTACCGTGCAATCTGATACGGGCGATAAAATTGCTCCGAGGCGTTTGGCCCGCGATGAAAAATGGATTTTTGATGCCGGACAGCGTTTGCGCGCTTCCGTTCAAACGAACCGCGACGAGGGTGTTTCGCGCAAAGCGGAAGTTGAGATCACTCGAACCGCGGCAGGCGCCTTGCAGCTTTCTACACCTATAGAAGAAGAGGAAGCTGTCGTGGGATACGTCCAGATGGAAACGACGCCTCGTGTTGATTTGATGAAGTCCAGCTGGTTTGCGGCTATGGGCGCGCTGTTTCTGCCTCTCCTGCTCTTTACGGTCATCTGCTTTTTCGCGAAAGAGAACAGGATGGTTTTGGCGATCAGCGCTTTGATTCTATTAGTAGCTACGATTTTTCTGTTTGGACGCCATGCATTGGCCGATCTGGAAAGAGACATCGCCGCTCAATCGAAAAAAACTGCTGCCCGAATCCAGGAAGAAGCTGCGGCAGGAACGCGCATCCTGGAAGCGCTCTCTGTGGGCGCATCGTCTCCACTTCAGCCATCCAAATGGGATGTCGATATTTACCGGCGACCCCGTGGAATGTTTTCAGACACAGGCGCCGTGGATGAAAAGAAGTTGAAGGCGAGTACGCAAGATCTAAAGTCGCAATTCAACAAGGTTCTCATTTTGATTACTCTCCTTTGCGTGGCGATTTTTTCTCTGATCGCTTTCGGCGTTATTTCCCGTCTCATCAGTACGCTTATCGAATACCGTCAGGCTTATGCATACACAATGCCGGCGATGATAGGGATGCTGGTTCTGGTTTTTTTTCCCTTTATCTACGGCATCGTCCTTTCTTTTACGGGTTCCACGCTTTACAACACAAATAAACCGATCACAGAAATCTGGGTGGGATTCGATAACTACAAAGATATTCTTGGCGATTTCGGATTTGCGAAACGTACTCCAGAAGGATTGGTTTTTAACTATTCCAACTTCTACTGGACATTTCTCTTCACAATCATCTGGACGGTTTCGAACGTTGCCATCGGTGTGACTTTAGGATTGATCCTTGCACTCATGCTGAATACGAAAGGTCTGGCGCTCAAACCAATCTATCGTGTCCTGCTCATTTTTCCCTGGGCGATGCCGAATTACATTACAGCGCTCATCTGGAAAGGTATGTTTCACCAGCAGTTTGGTGTAATCAATCAAATGATCCAGATCTTTGGTGGCACACCGATTTCCTGGTTTCAGAAACCGCTCACCTCGTTCATCACGGCCCTTTCCACAAACGGTTGGCTGAGTTTCCCTTTCATGATGGTCGTTTCTCTGGGAGCGCTCCAATCGATTCCCGGCGATCTTTATGAAGCTGCGCGAGTGGATGGAGCCAGTCGCTGGCAGCAGTTCCGGTCGATTACCTTGCCTTCCTTGAAACCGGCTCTCATTCCTGCAATCATTCTGTCAGTTGTGTGGACTTTTAACATGTTCAACATCATTTACCTTGTGACTCAAGGCGAGCCGGGTGGTTCCACTGAAATTTTAATCACGCAGGCATACAAAATTGCTTTTGAAAAATACAGGTACGGATATTCTGCTGCTTACTCTACGGTTATTTTTATGATTCTTTTGATTTATGGAAGTATTCAAAATCGCGTAACGAGAGCTACGGAGGCAATTGCGTGAACGTATGGAGCGCCGGCCTCCGGCCGGCATTATGGACCGCGGACGTCTCATCCGCATAATGGAAAATATGAGTCGTAAGAATATTGCAGACGAACCGGCGCACCTGCCGCTTCATATTTTTCTGATTCTGTTTACGGTGATATCTCTGTATCCGATACTCTGGGTGTTCACGATTGCTTTTTCCGGAAATCAGAGCCTCGCCATTTCTACTTTGCCGGCGGATCCGACACTCTGGGACCGTTTGCGCGCAATCACTCCATGGCCCGCCAACTTTTCCACTTCCAACTTTGTTTCCGTAATGACGCAACAACCCTTCGGACGATGGCTGCTGAACAGTATGATTGTCGCCTCCTTGACTACCGTTCTGGGAGTGTTCCTCGCTTGTACGGCAGCGTACGCCTTTTCCCGTTTCCGTTTTCCCGGGAGAAGGGCCGGGTTGATGTCTTTTCTGGTTTCGCAAATGTTTCCAGGAACTCTGATGTTGATTCCCCTTTACATCATTCTGGTAAAGTGGCTTGGTCTCGGTTCTACGCGAACAGGTCTGGTTCTTGTGTATGCAACCATATCGATTCCTTTTTGTGTATGGATGATGAAAGGGTACTTCGACACGATTCCGAAAGACCTGGAAGAATCTGCGCTCATTGATGGCGCTTCTACCAGTACAATCTTTTTCCGTATCATCTTGCCGCTCGCTAAACCTGCGGTTGCCGTAACTGCGCTTTTTTCTTTCATGACCGGCTGGAATGAGTTTATTCTTGCGGCCACATTTATGGACAAGGAAGTCATGTACACGGCGCCCGTGGGATTGCGATTTTTCGTTGGCGGATTTTCTCAACAGTGGGGCTATTTTGCCGCCGGATCGATTATAGTTTCGATTCCTGTTGTGGCGTTGTTCATGTATTTGCAAAGATATCTGGTCTCCGGTCTTACGGCCGGAGCCGTAAAAGGTTAACCGTGAATTTTTGGAGGAGGAGTGAAATGAAAAAGTTGTTATGGATGGCTGCCATTTGCAGTTTTGTATTTGCTGCTGCTGTGAGCGCGCAGGAAGTATCCTGGTCTGATCCGCAAGGAGATGACAACGGACCGGGAAACTATACTTACCCAACCGACACTGCTTACATTCCGGGGTCTTTCGATCTCACCGGATTCAAAATGAAAGTCAGTGGTGATCAGGCTACTTTTGAAGTCAGCGTTGCTGCCAAACTCGAAGATCCCTGGGGGATGCGAGTCGGATTCGCAGTTCAGACCGTTTATATCTACATCGACACAGATCATAAAGAAGGATCCGGTTTTACCAAGGGACTGCCGGGTCAGAACATTTCGTTTGCACCTGCGGATGCCTGGGATCGTTGCGTGATTTTGTCTCCGCAATCAGCAGCACGCGTGAAACAAGAGGCGGACACAAAGGCAAAAGATGCGGCTTCTGCCGTTTTGATTCCGAAAACCACGAAAGGAACCGGTTCGAAAATTATTGGATCGGTGCCTGTGAAGGATCTTGGGGAAGGGGATCCCAACACGTGGGGATATCAGGTTGTTGTGCAATCCAATGAAGGTTTTCCGGCTTCAACCGATTTGCTGACACGCAAAGTGAATGAATATGAAGGTCAGCACCGTTTCGGCGGCGGAAACGATGGAGATTGCGATCCACACGTGATGGATCTTCTTGGAGAAGACCAGAAGGAACAACTTTCCTATGAGTGCAATGCCGATGGCACGTCGAAGAAGATGGCAACTTTGCACATGGTACGAAAATAACAATCAAACCTCTAAGGAGGGGATATGAGACTAAAACATTTTGCGATGCTGGCGCTCGCTATTGGGTTTCTTTCGATTGCGGCGCCGGCAGACGCACAAATATGGTTTGACGGAAATATTTATACGAAGTTCTTGTGGGGAACTGATCGACTGGGAACAGCGCTTTACAATTTCACTGCAATTCCGGGAGAAGGTCTGGGAGATTCCGGACAAGGGAATCAGCTTGAATTGTTTGTAAACGGCAAATTCGGGAAAAAAGTGGAATTCAAAGCTTCGTTACAAAGCCGCTTTTACCGGAATTTCTGGACAAATGCCGGCGGTTATGGTCCCTTTTGCGACGGCGCCATTCTTCCGCCCGGCGGTAACGTAAACTGTCTTGGTAGCGAACATGATCCGCGTTCCAATCAGGTCATGAAGCTGAGAAACGCATCTTTGACGATCAGTCCCGGATATAGCTGGTTCAACCGAGCCAGGGTTGGTGAAAATGATCTTGGCGGTTTCGATCCGTTTATCATAGGCCGGATTCGCTACATCGACCGTTTCAATATCTCTGCTATTCAGCTGAGTGGGACGGCTGCGGATCGCAAGTTTATGTGGGATGCGATTCGTATTTCCAACAGCACGTTTTTAGAACCCGGTTTTCAGGGCGGCGAATTTCAACCGGCGGATGGCACGTGGGCGTTTCAGCCCAGGATTAAAGTGAATCCACAGTTCGACATCTCTGCGTTGATTTCTTACGCGAACGACATTGAAGTCGATCCGACTGATTTCTTCACGGATGACGGTCGTGATATTCGATCGCGATTTACGAACTTCGCAGGCGGCATCGTTGCAGGTATCCACCCCGATCCGAAGTTCGACATCAAAGCCTCTGCCTACTTCACTCAATCAGAGACCGATTTGAATTTGAATGACAATCCGAATGATGAGAATTTTGGATTTGCCATTGCCAGTTTCGACATCGGAGCGCACGGGGATCTAAGTGACGCTGCGTTCAAAGTCAACGCGGATATCAATGATCCTTTTGAAAATGGTTTGTCGTTTCAGCTCGAGTATTTCAATATCGGAAAGGATTACGTTTCCATGTGGGCATCGCGCAGAGAAGCGGACATCCTGTTAACAGAAGGATTCGATGGAACCTGGGCGCAACCTGGTCCGAGCAACATCGCGTTTGGAGTTTTTGGTGGTGAAGGGGACGCGCCTCAGCCGGGACCCGATACCAGAACAAACATCGGATACGGTGGATGGAGCAATAACACCGTGCAAGTTGCGACGCTAAGTGCAGACAACCAGTTCACGGATTTTGACGAGCCGATCGCCGAATCTGCAATTGGTTGGAAAGGATTCACCGTAAAACCACTCTTTGCCACCGGAAGTTGGGACATTCAAGGTGAATTGTCGTTCATCGATTACAATACCAACTGGCAAATGTGGGACGATCCCTCTTTGAGCATCACGAATTCTCCGTATCCCGCGCAGGAAGCGGACACCGGTGTGGGACACAATTACCGCGCGGCGTATGCTCCCTTCCGCGACCGGCAAACAACGATTGCGGTTGCGCGCGCAAAATACGCATTTGCAAACGGTCTGGAAATCTGGGGCAAATTCAAACACA
>JBKKAT010000580.1:0-2892 GCA_046714535.1 Acidobacteriota bacterium
GCAATTCCGTACAAAGAAGATATAAAGAGTGCCGATCAGAAAGAAGGAGAGGATCGCCTTCTGAACGGGGCTATCGAAAAGTTACGGCATCCGGAACAAAAAGCCGCCTAATAATCCGCTCTTCTTAAACAGAAGAACGCAAAGATCGCGAAGACAGTTTTCTCTTTGCGTTCTTCGCGATCTTCTGTTCAGAGGCTTAAGTTTTGAACCTCAGCATCGCACCGATCTTTCCTGCAGCCGACAATTCGGATTCGGCAAGGCTAATGAACTTGACCTGACAACCCTGCGTCAGTGCTTGTTGAACAGCTTCCTCAATAATGTCCTGGACGATTTGAGTGTTTCCCCCGCAATAGTCACAAGAACCATTCCTCGTAGATAAACTGCGGCATTCCGTGCAACGATAACCATCCTTCTCAAAACCGTCTTCCACAACAAGAAAATTCACCTGCCCCTGCTGCAATGCCCGGATAGTTGAATCCAATCCGACAATGCCCAAACCTCCGGACTTTACCTGATTAAACAAGCGCATCAGAAGGTCCTTATCCTCTTTCTCCTTCATTCCATGTTCCATCTTCCTGATGCGGTCCAGTATGGATTTCAGACTTGCATTAAATTCCTCCACCTCCGTCGCCACGATCCGGTCGTGAAGAGTATTGTGCAGATAATGGTGAAACTCGCTCGTGTTTTGCTCGGAGCCCAGCAAAACCACGGAATCGTGTGAATGCCGTTTATACAATTCAAACGCGACATCGGCTACATGTTTAAAGTGGCGGCGCACATGGTCTTCGATGTGCCGCTCAATCCTCCGTTCTTCGTATCCTCCATACCCTCCCATCTTTACCTTGCTTGGAACGTCATCAAATACATCAGTGTATTCCCGGATCTCCCCGGCGTAAACTTCGAATAACCGTGCTTTCGAGCGCTCCGCAAGAATGACGAGAAAACGACGATATTCGTCCAGCAACAGTGTCAGCGGGCGAGTATATGGTTTCGGACCAACGATAAGTTGACTTTGAAGAGATAAGTTCAAAGTAAGAACTCTCCAGAACTTTTTCGCTGAACAAGTGAAAATGATCAATGTCCTGACGCCGTTCCTTTCAAATTTATGGCTGACAAACTCACGGATTTTGCGCAGGTCGGAATTCACTGATTTTCGGACCTCAGGGGTGAGTGGCTGCTCGTTTATCTCCTTCTGGCGCTTCTTAAGTAGTTCTTTGACTTCGATTGCATAACTTGGATTGGGAGCACCGTCGATAGTGAGATAAAGAGTTGTTGTAAGATATTGTCCAGGATCAAACGACATTGGATCGGAGAGTGTCTCGCGCGTTATCATGAATTTACCTCCTGAAGATTGACTGTAACACTGCCATGACTAAAAACTATGACGCGAACATAGAGCAGTCAAACAAACAAGCCGATTATCGAAAGTGGACCAAAGCTTTCAAAAGCTTTCAGCTTCTCGTCCCGGGCAGCGTCAGCAATCTTGGTTGCGGCTTTGATACGCTTGGACTCGCTGTTTCGCTCTACTTTAAAACTTCGGTTCATTCTGCTCCTGATTTTCGATTGGATATGACCTGTCATGGTCGTCGTTTGGAACTCCCGCCCGAAGAGAACCTTTTTCTGAAAGTTTTACGGAGCTGCTATCCCGTTTCGCCCGATGACTGGCAATTTCACATAAATATTGAAACGGAAATCTTTCCCCGGCGCGGATTGGGCAGTTCTGCATGTTGTGTCATTAGCGCGCTGATGACGGCTGCCCGCTTGCTAAATCTGAAACAAGAACCACGACAGGTGCTCACGACAGCCACACAGTGGGAACCTCATCCGGACAACCTGTGCGCTTCTGTTCTTGGAGGATTCACTGTTGCGATGCCCACTGATTCCGGCGCGCTCCATTATCAAAAACTTTCCTTTCCGCGATCGCTTCGTCTTATCCTCATGATACCGGAATGGCAGATCTCAACGGATGAAGCGAGACGTTTGTTGCCACAGGTTTATTCTCAGCAAGCCGTGATTGGCAATTTACAGCGGCTTGCTTATTTTATGGGTTGTATTCAAGACGGCAATTTTCATGCTTTGCGGGAAAGTGTTCGGGATCAGATCCATCAACCGTATCGCGCTCCTTTGATGCCGTTTGCCCGTGATTTATTGGAAAGAGACTTTGGAGAGGAAACGGCAATTATGATCAGTGGTTCCGGTCCGGCTTTCGCAATTCTTTACCGGGTTCATCAGCGGAGAATACGCGCGATCATTCAAGAAGTCATGTCGATCCATCAAATCGGCTACGAATTGCGGAATGTGATGGTGGACTATGAAGGCGCGCGCATTGAGTCACTGGAGGATTAGTCTTGGAAAATTCAAAGTACATCGTCATCTTCAGTACAGCAGGGAACGCCGAGGAAGCTTCACGGATAGCGGAGCAGCTGGTTAGCGACCGGCTGGTAGCCTGCGTGAACATTATTCCCGGCATTCAATCGATTTACTGGTGGAACAATGGCGTCCAGACGGATCAGGAAGTTTTAATGGTAATGAAAACGGAAAAAGCCAGGTATCAGGATGTCGAGCGTGTCATAAAATCTTTGCACAGTTACGAAGTGCCCGAAATTATCAGCTTACCATTGGAGAATGGTTTTGAGGGATATCTGAAATGGATAGAAAACGCGGTCAAATCTTAACTCTTGCCTTAGCAATGATCATAGGCTCCTCAGTTCGGGCTGAGTCCTCCCTTTCTCCCGAGGAAACGTTGAAAAAAATTGCCGCCAAAACGCGGCAAAACGAAGAACTCGTTGAAGAGATCGGCTTTCAGCAAGTTACGGTGGTTAAGAAATTAAAGGACGGAAAAGTTGCCAGCGAGAATATCCGAATCCATCGCATGGTCTGGTTGGAAAATAA
>JBKKAT010000581.1:0-4314 GCA_046714535.1 Acidobacteriota bacterium
CTGATTTTCAAGGACATGGAGTCGGGAAACTCTTGTTACGCCATGTCGAAGAGCAAGTTCGTAAAGAAAATGTGCGTTTGATCATCATTGAGACTTCTTCGGTGAACGATTATGACGCAACGCGAAAGTTCTACGTACAAAATGGCTATCAGCAATTTGCTGTAATACCGGACTTTTATCGTCAGGGGGATCACAAGATCATTTATGGGAAGAACTTTGTACCGTAGACCAATCGCGATCATCTACAATGATCCGTATTTGCTGGAAGATGGGAAGAAATCGGCGGACAGTCCGGTGCTGGACAGTCTGGATGCGTTTATTTGCGCGCTCCGCGAACTGAAAAGGCCTTACAAGATTCTGCGCATCGACAAGAACAATTCTGTTGAAGTCATTCAGGAATTGATTGAAGAACGCTATGAAATGGCCATCAATCTTTGTGAAGACATCAGCGGAAACAATTTGAAAGAGCCCAACATTCCGGCCATGCTGGAATTAATCGGCATCGAATACACCGGCTCCGGTCCGCTGGCACTGGGTCTGACTTGTTATAAGGATCGATCCAAGCACCTCTTGAAAGGAGCAGGTTTGAAGACGCCCGCCTTTTTTGTGACGGATCACGAAATGGAAAGAGTTCCCATCGACTTTCCGTTGATTGTGAAACCCCAACACGAAGATGCCAGCATAGGCATCCATTATGATTCTGTCGCGTATGATCTGGAGCATTTGAACAAAAAGATTGAGAACATCCGCGAAGTCCTGAAACAACCTTCGATTGTGGAACAATTCATTGATGGCCGTGAATTCAATGTGGGTGTGATTGGGAATCCCGGAGAAGTTTTGCCGATTGCGGAAATTGATTTTGAAGGACTTCCTGAAGGACACGCAAAGATTTGCTCTTACGAAGCGAAATGGCATTATGGTTCCGTTTTTGATGTAGGAACCAAACCGGTCTTCCCCGATCTCTCTCCCAAATTGAGACAGGGGATTACGATTGCAGCACTCAAGGCATACGAGCTATTTCAATGCCGTGATTACGCTCGTGTTGATATGAGAGTGGACCAGAAAGGTGTGCCTTACATTCTGGAGGTCAATTGCAATCCGGATCTTTGTCCTGGCGCAGGTTTCTTCCGTGCATTTTCCTTGAATGGCCGGACTTATGCTGATCTGGTGGCCATGTTTATTTCCTTTATGGAGGAGCGGATTCAGAGCAGGGAACCTGTAAGCGCCGTCCCGGAATTATGAAAGTCGGTTTGACGTACAATTTGGGGAGCGATTACCAGCCGAAAGAAGAAGATCCACCGGACGCTGCCGCAGAATTTGACACCCAGGCAACCATCGATGGCCTGACTCATGCGATCAGCGCAAGCGGCCATGAACCGGTTCTAATCGGTGATGGACTTAAACTGTATCACTGGCTCAGAGACAATCAGGTCGATATCATTTTCAACATAGCCGAAGGCTACAATGGGCGTGCTCGCGAAGCACAAATTCCAGCCCTTCTGGAAATGTTACAGATTCCTTACGTGGGTTCTGATCCTGTCACGCTTGGTCTTGCGCTGGATAAAGTGCTTACCAAACAGATCATGAAAGCGGAAAGAATTCCGACAGCCCCGTTTTTGAAAGCAACAAAAATGCAAGATCTCAACCAGATCCCTTTGAAGTATCCGCTTTTTGCCAAGCCGGTGCATGAAGGTACCGGTAAAGGAATCGACGCGGAATCAAAGATCAAGACTTATCCAAAATTGAAATCCCGCGTGAAGTATCTTTTGAAAACGTACCGGGAACCGGTTTTGATCGAAGAGTATCTGGAAGGGGATGAGTTTACTGTTGGAATCATAGGAAACCCACCCCACGTGATCGGCACGATGCAGATTGTGTTTGATACTGCGCAGGTGGAGGATTTTTATTCTTACCACGTAAAGGAAGAATACGAGCAGTATGTTCACTATGTTTGTCCGCCAAAAACGGACCCGGACCGGCTGGAGCAAATCGAAGAAATTGCGATGCGCGCGTATAAAGTTCTCGGATGTCATGATTTCGGACGGGTCGATATTCGATGTGATTCGGACGGCAATCCCTTTTTTCTTGAAATCAATCCATTGGCGGGATTGAATCCACAGCATAGCGATCTTTGCATCATCGCGCGCCACAATGGAATCAATTACGAGCAATTGATTTCACGCATTCTTTATTCTGCGCTGCAACGTTACCATCTTGTCTGAGTACAGAGTGCCCTCCCGGAAACTCACCTTAAAGGAACTTCCGGCGGAGGAACGACCTCGCGAGAAATTGATCCAGAACGGTGAAGCGTCGCTCAGTGATGCAGAGCTTCTTGCAATTGTGATGGGTTCAGGTACACCGAAAGAGAGCGCGTTGCAGCTGGCTCAACGGATCTTGAAAGAAATCGGAGATCTCAGAAAACTCAGTGCTCTTACCGTTAACGAGTTGTGCAGTCAATTTCACGGTGTTGGACCGGCGCGAGCAGCGCAATTGAAAGCGGCACTGGAGCTTGCGAGACGGTATTCGAAGGAACTGTCTGCGCCCAGACCTCGATTTTCAAACAGCGAGCTGGTGTTTCTGCATTTCCATGATTCTTTTCTCGGGAAAACGAAAGAGGAATTGTGGGTTGCGGCACTGGATATGAAAAACCGGTTGATCATAAAAGCGGAAGTTTCGAAAGGAACATTGAGCGGAAGTCTCGTGCACCCGCGCGAAATTTTTCAAGTAGCAATTCGAAATGCGGCCGCCGGCATTATTCTTTTACACAATCATCCATCGGGTGATCCCGCTCCCAGCCCGGAAGACCGGAAAGTCACAATGCAAATTGCTGAAGCCGGAAAACTACTGGGTATTCCGCTACTGGATCACATCATCATCGGCAACAACAAATACTACAGCTTCAAAGACAGCGGATTCATTTAACACAGAGACACAGAGGCACAGAGAAAAAAAGATTTCTACTCTGTGTCTCTGTGCCTCTGTGTTAAATCCTATTCGATGCGGTAGCCGAGCTCTATGCCGATGGCGTCCACGTAATCTTTGCGGATTGAGCGCCAGGAATCGTACAGCTCGGGATGAGCTTCCCTGGTGATGAGTGAATCGAGTTTAACCGCATAGTACCGGAGATGGTTGAAATCATTTCGGGCTTCGAGCGAATTGCAGCTGCGTCGCTGGCAGGAGTTGTCAAAGAGCCGCGCGTTCTCCATGAATTGCTTCCAGGAATCATCCAGATCATCCCCCGCCTTTTCATTCAACTTTTCTACCTTACCCAGAAGCTCTGTAGCTTTCTGTGCCAGGCGTAGCTCCTCACCGGTCAAAGGCTCGCCTTCTTTGTATGCACGCGAGCAACCCACAGCCAATAAAAGGACCAATATAAACGTAAAGGATATTCGCATCATTAGCTCCTTAAACAACCAGGGCGGCTTTTTGTCTACCGGGAAGCCGCCACGCAAGTATTGCATAAAGCAATGGTAAAAACGCAAGGATCCTTAAAGTTTGTTGAATCGATGTCAGATCAGCCAATCGACCTGCTAAAGGAACCAGCATTCCGCCAACACCCCAGCCAAAACCCATCATCAGCGAGGAAATTGTGCTGATGGCATTGGGTACTATGGATTGTCCCATAAGAACGCTGACAGGTATCGTCATCATCAGGAAAAAACCCGCGATCGCCACATTAATAATGATAAAAATAGGCGACTGAACCGTGACAGCAAGGAACAGGAATAGCGGCGCAGCAAGGGAAGAGACAAGAAACAGCATTCTTCCACCAACCCGATCATACAAAAATCCTCCGACAAGTCCTCCCAGCGCTCCGACTCCAGTGAGACTGGTCACCGCTGCGCCAATGTATATCGGCGATAAATTCATCTGACTTAAAAGGACTGGTATGAAAGTGATAAAAGAAAGCTGAACAAATGTTCGAAAAACCACAATGATATAAAGTGAACCGAGCGAGCTTGCCCACTTGTTTACTTCCCGAAAAAGTTCGGAAAGTTTTAACGGTGAACTTTGTCTTGGCAATTCAGGACAATAAACCAGAAGGATGACCGTAAGGATCATCGCAGGTACAGCCGCAAGATACGTGTAGTCGGTACCGAAGGTTTGGATGAAAAAGATGAGATACAGCGGGCCAACTGCGGTACCTATATTTCCTCCCGAGATAAACAGCGACATTCCGACCCCCTTGCGGTTTCCGCTTACCGAATGGCTCAAGGAAGAGGCCTGTGGATGAAATGCGGCAACACCGATCCCACCCAGGAACAGGCATAACAACAATAACCAATAATTCGAGACGAGCAGGAGCATACTCAT
>JBKKAT010000582.1:0-2907 GCA_046714535.1 Acidobacteriota bacterium
GTTCAGCTCTATACCGTCCCCGGTCAGGTATTTTATGATGCGACACGGAAACTTGTTTTGAAAGGGGCTGACGGCGTTGTTTTTGTCGCTGATTCTCAGAAAGAGATGATGCAATCGAATCTGGATAGCTGGGAGAATTTGCGGGTGAATCTGGCGGAAAATAATCTCGACATCAACACAATTCCAATGGTGCTTCAGTATAACAAACGAGATCTTCCCAACGTGCTGCCCATCAAAGAATTGAATCGCAGGGTCAATGTTTTGAAAGCTCCGTATTTCGAGGCGATCGCTTTAACCGGAATGGGTGTTCAAGAGACTTTCAAAGGTATTGCAAAAGTTGTGATGTCGACTTTGTCGAAGAAATATGGAAAGCCTGAGGAGGTTGCGGCAGGGATGAAGGGAGAACAGGCGAGTGAAAAGGTTGCTTCTTCCGTTGCCGTTAAATCAGTTCGAGCGGACGAAACACTCGATCTTTCCGATCTGGATGACGAGGTTCAGGAGCTTCCGCAGGTAGAAGAGCTTGAAATGAGCGAAGAGTCTCCCTTGAATTTAGAACCGGTGGAGATCGGTGATCAAAAAATGGAAGAGGAAATTTCGGAGATATCCGAAATTCAGACTTCCGGTGAACCTGCCGTTCCTGAACAGCCGAAAGAGACTGTAGAGACTCCGGTAGAGCAGCCAAGAAAATCAAGATCCAATCCAGTAATCATTTCTTCATCGCCCCGGGAGTCGGCGCGTTCGGGCGGAGCTCCGGATTCATCAGAAACGGAGCTCATTGATGATGAAACCGTCCATCTATCGCGAGCTTCTGCAGAATCGGGCTCAACGGCTCAGGAAATCCCGATTGAAATCTCGGTGAGAAGAGAAGGCCAAGACATCAAACTGAACATTTCGATTCATCTTCGCATACGGGTCGATAACGATTAGGAGCAGGCTAAAGCCTGCGCTCCATACTGTACCGCTGACTTAACTGCCGCTCTGAATCTGTACTCCCAAGCCCCGATTTGCGATCATACCCTTCCAGGAGGAATGATTTCATGGGATTAAAGATTACGCACGTCGATGCATTTACAAGTGAGCCATTCAAGGGAAATCCTGCAGCGGTCTGTGTTTTGCCGGAGCCAAAAGCTGACCAGTGGATGAGACTGGTCGCGCGCGAAATGAATTTGTCGGAAACCGCTTATCTTTTGCGTGAAGGGGATTCTTATCGTTTGCGCTGGTTCACTCCGGTAACGGAAGTGCAATTGTGCGGACACGCTACACTGGCGAGCGCACACGTTCTGTGGGAAGAAGGATGGCTGAAACGCGAGGAAGAAGCAAGATTTCAAACTCTGAGTGGTCTCTTATCCGCAAAATGGATTGATGGATGGATTGAGATGGATTTTCCGCGCTGGGGCATAGAGCCGATGCCAGCTCCGGAAGCTCTATTGAAAGGGCTGCAAGTTCCTGTCAAATTCAGTGGAAGAAGCGTGCAGACATGGTTTGCAGAGGTGGAATCGGAGGATCTGGTCAGAAATCTTTCCCCTGATTTCGGGCTTCTGAAAAGTTTGGATCGCGATGTTCTGGTTACAAGCGCTTCGAAATCGAAAGACTTTGATTTTGTTTCGAGATATTTTGCTCCACGGCATTCGATTGATGAGGATCCCGTAACAGGTTCAGCGCATTGTGTTCTCGGTCCTTACTGGGCCGGCAAATTGGGCAAGAATGAGATGCGCGCCTATCAAGCTTCGGAGCGTGGAGGCTTCCTGCGCGTGCGCGTTGACGGCGATCGCGTGTATCTGGTGGGACAAGCCGTAACCGTGATGCGCGGAGAACTCACATGATTTTTTTGCCGAGCGCGGAAAGGATAAATTCTACGGCCATTTGAGCCGTTTGATTGGCGGTATCATAAAGCGGATTTACTTCTGTGATTTCCACTGAGAGCATTTTGCCGGAATCCGCAATCTTTTCCATTGCCAGATGAGTTTCGCGATAAGTTGCTCCGCCGGTTTCCCGGGTGCCAAACCCAGGCGCGTAAAATGGATCCAGAAAATCCATGTCCAGCGTCGCGTGAAATCCCGCGGTTCCATCGCTGGCTATCTTGATCGCTTCTTCAATCACAACTCCCATTCCACGCTCATCCAATTGTGTCATCGTAAATACGTGGATTCCCAAACGTTTGATGATGTCCCGTTCGCCGGGATCTACGCTACGAGCGCCGATGATCACTGTATGTTTCGGATCCAGCTTCGGCGCAAACCCTGCTACGTGAGTCAGTTCTCGCGCGCCTTCTCCCAGCAGCGCAGCTAGCGGCATTCCATGAATATTTCCGGAAGGACTTGTTTGTGGTGTGTTGATGTCGGTATGCGCATCCAGCCAGATGATTCCGATCTTTTCGTTTTTCTTTCTATGATAGGACGCAACACCGGAGGCGGATCCGATCGCAATTGAATGATCGCCACCGAGTATCACGGGGATAGCCTCTTCCTGGAGTGTTCGTTCCACATCTTGCGCGAGTTGTTCGCAAACAGCCGTGATCTCGGGCAAATAATGCGCGCGTGTATTTCCTCGCGTCATCGATTCAGGTGGCTGCACGGAAATATTCCCGGCATCCACAACCTCGTACCCGAGACGGTTCAATGCTTGATTTAGTCCGGCTATCCGGATCACCGAAGGACCCATGTCGACGCCACGACGCCCTGCGCCAAGATCCATCGGAACCCCAATGATCTTTGCTTTCCGCTTCATTGTTTGTACTTTAACACAGAGTCACAGAGACACAGAGTTAGCGTGTCTTTTCTCTGTGACGCTGTGTCTCTTTGTTAAGTCTTCTTTTCACGGATTTGCACGAGCGAAGACGCGATGCGATCGTAGACGGGCTTTCCGTTCTGGTCCAACCGGCCGAAGGAGAGTGTTCCGGTTGGGCAC
>JBKKAT010000583.1:0-8280 GCA_046714535.1 Acidobacteriota bacterium
ATCTTTTTTTTAAATGATAGGGCGTCCTCCGTGATCTACACGTAAGTAGTCTTCGGCTGCGTCAGATGTTTATAAGAGAAAGATTCAGAAAAACCCGAACAACAAAGAAGCTCACAGAATGCTGGGCCAGATTTATCTCGAAAAAATGTATGCCGCCGAAACGAACCGGCAAGACCTTGTAAACGCGATTCGTGAGTTTGAAGAAGTGCATAGAATTGACCCGCAGGATGAAGGCGCGATGCTTTCTCTTGGACAGCTTTACTTGCAGTCCAGTCAGGCAAAACTCGCTGCCGACATCTTAGCGAAATACCTGGAGCGAAATCCCGAATCGCAAACCGCAATTATGTCGATTGCATCGGCTTATCAGCAGCTCAATCAGCCGGAAAAGGCAATTTCCTACCTTCTAAAATATTCGGATTTAAATCCAAACAATATTTATGTCATACAACAAATTGCCGATTCCTATTTGAAAGCTGGAAAATTTCCGGATGCGCTCGAGTATCAGCGACGCGCTTTTGAAGCGGACTCCGATAATCCGACACTCGCCAGGAAGTACATCGATCTGCTGGGGAGAACTCAAAAACATGAGGAAGCGGTGGCATTGCTCGAGGCCCGGGTGGCCAACGAGCCGGACAAATTGGAATGGGTCATGCTTCTCGCAAAAAGCTATCAAAAATGGGGAAAGCAGGAACAGGCAGAGTCGATGATCAAATCGAAAATCACTACGAATCCAAAGGATGTAGATCTTGCATTAACTCTCGTTCAAATTTATGAAGAAGGGGAAAAATTCCCGGAGGCGCTTCAGGAATTGGAGCGCATGCTGCAGTCTGTTCAGAACGATACTGCAATGGAAGAACGGGAACGAAAAGCCAACCTGGCCTTGATTTATTCCCACATGGGATATGCAACGCAGCAAACAAAAGATTATGAACGGTCGATACAGTTCTATCAAAAGGCGCGTACTTTTGTGGATCAGGAAGACACTGGAAAAATCGATTTCTATGTTGCGTTGAATTATCGAGGGCAAAAGAAATGGGATGAAGCCATCGCGCTCTTGAACAGCGTTGTGAAGGACAGCCCGAACGACACGGATTCGCTGGAGTTGCTGTCACTCGTTTATGAAGAAAAGGGGGATCTGGTCAGTAGCGATAAGATCATAGACAACCTGATTACCACTTACCCCAATTCCATTCAGTATGCACTCATGAAAGCGGAACGCTTGCAACGACGCGAAAAATATGAAGATTCTATTGTCTACTTGAAAACAGTACTGCCCCGGTTTCCTTCCGATGACCGCACATTGTTCTTACTCGGTGCAGGGTCTGAAAGACTGAAACGCTTCAACGATGCGGAAGTCTTTTTTAAACAGGTAATCGAACTGAATCCTCAAAATGCCGATGCTTACAATTATCTAGGTTACATGTTGATCGACAGCAGTTCTTCGCGTATCCAGGAAGGGTTGGACTACGTCAAGCGCGCACTGGAGATCGATCGCAACAATGGCGCCTACCTGGACAGTCTGGGTTGGGGTTACTTCAAACTAAATCAACTGGAGCTGGCAGAAGACAATCTGCGCCAGGCAATCGAAAAATTAAAGGATAACGCAGTGGTTCATGACCATATGGGAGACCTATATTTCCAACAGGGCAAATTCCAGATGGCCATTCAACACTGGGAAAAAGCCTTGCAGAACAAAACAAATGAAATTGATCCGCAATTTATTCAGAAAAAAATTGATGATACAAAAAGCAGGATACCCTGAGAAATACTTAGCACTTCTATTGTTGTTCGTTGCTATTTCCTGTACGCGTACGCGAGATTCTGCGCCGGGACCTGTGTTCACCGACTATGATTCGTTTGTCAGCAATTACAACAAGAAAACAGACCCGATCGCTGAAATTTACGGGCAATATCTTGCAGAACAATCGTCCAAGAGAGTCCGGGCAAAATACAACCTTCTGTTGGATCCTGGTCAACGGGCTTATATTGAAATCCTTGATCCTTCAGACCGGCTTGTGAATGCGTTGAGCCTCACGCAGGACAAGATTTCCCTGCTGTGGGCTAAAGACAATGTTTACATTCAAGAAGAAGCAACTCCGGAAAACCTGAAGGCGATCATCGGCTTACCTGTAAATGCGGACGATGCATTGCAATTGATCGCAGGCCAGGGCCTGGCATTTAGCGCCTGGCAACAGAGCGAAGTGACCAAAGACGGTTGGAAGCTTGTTCGCGGACCTTCCACAGCAATCATCACGGCAAGAGAGAATCTTTCAAAAATCGAAACGACCACAAAACAGGGAGCATTCCGCACTCATTATGAAAAATATGAGTTTCTCAGTGAAAAATCGATTCCTACCCGTATCCGTTTTGAATTGCCTGAACGGAAAACAATCGTGGAACTTCGAATCAGTAAGTACCTGCCAAGAACCGAAGAGCCAACGGCAGATTTATTCGAACTGAAGTTACCTGCAAATGTGAAGAAACTTGCCTTGAATGAAATCTATCAAGGCAAACCGCTTTTATATGAATAAAGCTCCAAATTCCTAAATCCAATAATTTTCAAGTTTTCCAATATTCAATGACCCAAACGGTTCCCGGCGTGTTTCTTTGAACATTGGAGTTTGAGATTTGAGAATTGTTTGTATTTTGTTATTTGAGAATTCGTGATTCGTCTGTGGGCGTCTCGCCCGCAGAAACCAGAATCTGCTGTTCATACAGCTGATGAACCATCGATGGCTCCAGGCTGTCCCAATCACCATTCCTGATCTGCTCAAACACCTGGACCGGATGGTCAATCGGATCGAAAGAGCGGTATCCCCATACTCGCACAGCCTCATTACCCAAATCTTCTGAAGTAAACTTTCCCGTTTGCAGATGAGCCGGTACCGAGGGAGGATTCAAAAGCATTTCAAATTTCTTTAATGTATCCTCTGCCAGAGCAAGACCTTCCGGACCGGAGAGCTCCAGCGCTTCCGGCCAGGTTAAAGCGGACACGCTTTGGAAACATTGTTTGTAGAAATCCTGTTCGCGGCCCGACCAATTTCCCCACACGGCCTCACGTGGACGAGTTTCTTGTTCGGAAATTTGGAGATCCAGCTCACGCACACACCAATCGGAAAGTTTTTTTTCCATACAGGCAAGAAGATCAGAAAGGGTGGCCCAAAAGTTTAATCCGAAAATGCCACGATCATGCTTGCAAAACCATGTGGAGCATCGGGAATTCCGGTATTGCCAGATTCCACACAGACCTCCTTCACGATTGATGTAGTAAGGACAACGAAGATGTTCCGTCTCCCCGAAATTCTTGTCCACGTAATGCCACCAGTAATACCAGGGCGGTTGAACTCCGGCTGGCGTTACCATCAGTGCTTCTCCCTGATTCTGGAAAAGGGCCTTCCCTTCGGCAAATTGAGGATCTTCATCGGATAAGATTCCACCAACGAGAAAATTGGGCAGAATGGGAATGTAGGTGCAACATTTTGCGGAGGGATGAAAAACACGATCCTGCGCAGTAACGGGTTCGGGAGTTTTGCACATGGGACAGTCGGAGCACGTGGCGCGAGGCTCATCCGGCACAACGCGTCCACCCAGAAGTTGCTCCGTCCAGGAAACGTACAGGGCCGGAAATTGATATGATTTCATTGTAAGATATTACCTGAGATGCGCCAGGTTTGTTTATTCTTAATCATTTTGTCCGCACTTTTGACAGCCGGAATAGCGGCGAACATCACACAGGTAATTGCGGTTACCGTATTGACTGCAGATCTGGTCTCACAAACGGTATTCGCAAAAACCGTGGATGGAAACAAGCTAACGCTACGGTTCTCCTCGCAAACCCCCATTACCAGTCTTGCACAGGCAGGAATCAATAGAAGTCTCCACGGAGGAGCCGGCTATCAATTCATCGTTCACTATCAGATGGTTCAAGGCGAAAAGGTCGCAACAGCATTTCACTATATTGGCCGTGAAGAATGGAAAAAAGCTACAGGTGTTTTGGTAACGGCAGATGCGAGTTTGCGCACTCTTGTAGTGAAATCAGAAGATGGCCAGGAAGAAAAATTTGTCGCAGGACAATATTGCGCCGTCCAAACAACATCCGGCGCGAAATCATTTGCCTCCTGGGCCAGGCAAAAGACCGGCATCGCACAACGTGCAATTGTTTACTTCACCGTAATCAAAAACGAAAAAGTCGCACACCTGATCGAATTGATGCAACCTACCCAGTAATTTTTGCAATGACGGTCACAGCCATGTAGTATAAACTCATGAAGGCTGTTGATACTTCAATCACCTTTACAGAATATCAAGAATTCCGCAAGTGGGTGGAAGACAAACCGGGATACTGGATCTTAGTTGAAGGAGTCCCAATGCCAAGTCCATCTCCTACGCGAATTCACCAGAAAATATCAAAACGATTGCTGTTGCACCTGGTCAAAGCGGTAGAACAAGAAGGCCAGGGGGAAGTTTACGATGCGCCGCTGGATGTTAAGCTTTCGCCAAACACGGTGTATCAGCCTGATCTTCTCGTGGTGTTAAAAAAGCATTTCGACCGATTGCGGCCAACTCATATTGAAGGAGCGCCGGATCTGGTTATCGAAATACTATCTCCTGCCACCGCAAAACTCGATCTGTTCGACAAAAAGTATCATTACGCGAGCGCAGGTGTTTTCGAATACTGGATCGTTGATCCCGATACTTCCAGTATCGAAATCTATGTCCTCGAATCAGGTTCTCTAACTCTTAAAGTTTCTGCCAGAGGAACGGGAACAGCAACAAGTTTTCTCATTCCCGGGCTTGTCGTTGATCTTTCCGTTCTCTTCGACAATCTCTGATCCTTTCTTGCTCCTACTTCGATTCAGGATCAACAAAGATGGGCCGGTTCAAGAATCACGGCATAAGGGCAACGCTGCAGGCGAGCACAATCGGTGCAGTCTTCGCGAAAGTATCCGCCACAAACCAGGCGCCTGCATTCGTACCCAAAAGCGCCACGCAACACGTTCGTTTTATTGTGGCGAGGCCTTACCAGCTCGCTCTCCGGGATCAGAGTAAATTCGAAAATGGCTATTCGCAGCTTTGACAGCCATTCAGCAACACGCGAGGTTAACATATCCAAATCGTCTTTGTGCGTTTCCTGCCTCAATTGATCATAGTTCCTGTTGTGACATTTTTGGATCCGGCCAAAAGCATTCCCGCCCTAGTGTGAAGAGATGGAGACCGGGTAGCGCATTAACACGCCATTCTTCCACGCAATATCGCCATCGAATCCTTCAAAGGTTGATTTTTGATACTGTCTCAGATCGGTTTGCTCCCAAACTCCATCTTTGCCGGAACTGGCGATGACGTAATGATCGCATCCTGCCGCTTGAGCATTTTCTTTCCAGCAACTGTAACGAAGTTCTCGTTTCCAGCCATCCGTTCGCGGAAGTTTTTTGACATACTTTGGCTCCATTTTGTAGGCGAGTTCTTGCATCGAACGCACATCAGGGTAATAGCCTGTGTCGACCGCATACGATTCCATTGCGGTGGAAACAGTTCGCATTTCCGCAATTGTGGTTTTGGGATGACTCGGACTCCCGATCAGTCCGGGAATGAACAAAGCGGCCACAAGCATTCCTTGTGTCACAGTCAATAAGATGACGGCTACCGATCTTCCGACCGATTTTGAAGGCAAAGGATCATCAACCACCACGCTCTTCAGATTGAAAAGAGATTTGATCTGGGGACGATAGAGATAGCCCAGCACGAGAACGGACGCAATTGTCCCTGCAGGAAAAGCAAGGAGTCCGGCCCATGAGAAAACGAGTTCCATTCTCCGCCCAAATGACTTGAGTTGCAGCAAGCCATAGCAGCCGATAATCTGAAGAATCGCCAAAAGTCCAAACAGGGCTGCGTATAAAATCTCGCCCGCTTCCAGAGCGAACCATGAACCAATAAACAGATGAGAGTCAATACGCCACGCAGAACCGCGAGAACTGTGATGAATCCGGGACGCTTCACTTACTTCGTATTCCTTTTCGAATCTCCATCGCTTCCTGGATTCGTTCGAATACGTATTTCAGGTCAGAAAATACGATCTGTGCCGGAAAGCGAAGAACGAGAATGCCATGGGAACGCAGTACATCGTCACGTTGAGCGTCCTTCGCTCTGCGGGACAGGTGCTGGAACCCATCGAGTTCAACAGCAATCTGCTCTGCAGGAGCCCAAAAATCAACAATGTATCCATGGATCAATTGCTGTTTTACGAACCTGGTTTTGATTCCACTCGTTTTCAATTGTTCCCAGAAGTATTGCTCCGGTAAGGTTGTTTTCTTTCTTAGACCCCGCGACACACCGGACAAATAACTCATCCTGCTGACTCTTGGCGTAGCAGCTTTTCGCTTCGCCGGACTCTTGATCGACTCCATCGAATTCTTCAACAGGTCAGGATGATTTCGATGAGCACATTCCACACAATATCTTTGCGTCTTGTGTCCGCTCGGAGAATGGAGGGTGAACGTGAAATAGACATCTCCCGGATTGATCGGAGTGTTGCAAATATGATCCGGGCCACCGATACAGCGATATTTCTTTTGCGCTCTTCGTACTGCAGCGTCCGTCTTCATATACTTCGCATTTTACTAAATATCAGGGAAGGATGTGGGGAGTCTTTGTGAGGCAGTCGGCGACAGGAGTGGATAACCTAAATTGTCTAAGGAATGCAATGAAAACCCTGATGGGAAAAATCCGGATCAAACGCAAAGACTTGCGTGAGGCCCATAGAACGCATGGCTTCAAAATTCACGCAATCGACCAGACTTAATTGACGGCGGTTGGCCACAAGTAGCGCAGAAACGGCCGACGCATGAAGGGTTTCGGAAACCCATTCGATTTTCAAAACAGGAACCACATCCGCTTGAAAGCTCCGAACTGCCGGCACGCCAAGCCGGTGTTGCAACAGCGCCAGAGTCTCCACAAGAATATAGTTGGTACATATCAGATTCGCTCCTGAATTCAAGAGGTCTTGCCACATCTGTCTCGCTTTCTTGTGGTTCCTGTCATCGGCATCCAGGACCGCGAAAAAAGCAGAGGTATCAACAAACAAATTCATTTGCTGTAAGCTTCGTCCAGATAGTCATCATGCTTGACGGAAATATTTGATTTTCGGGAATGGAACCGGCCTGCCACACGAATGGCACGTTTGATACGCTCGCTGTAATCAATCGAATTCGACGATTCAATTAATTCGGAAACGCCCTGGCGAATCAACTCTGCGACTGAAATGCCGCGCTCTGCCGCAATCTCCTTTAGTTTTCTGGCTTGCTCTTTGGTGAGTTGAATTTGCGTTCGAATCATCGTTATACATTATTATAACATATTATATGTAATGATATCATCTTGTGATTTGTCGTGACAGGCTGATGCCAGAATATACAATCGGGGCGCATCACATTTCGAGAGGGAACCACAGCCTGGCGTCTGGGATTGCAAAGCAAATCGTGGACAGCAAACAATTGCTTTGCAGTCTCGGGACGAACGGGTATGGAGCCTATGCTTACTATGCCGATCGAATTCCTAAAGGACACCGCAAGGCGCCGTTTGTCGTTTTTCAAATTGACTCTGCCAGGATCAAACGGTGCCTCGGTTTCGGCGGATTAGAATATTTCATAATTCCATAGGGAGATCACACAAAGCTTTACGTGCCGATAGACGTCCTTGGATATGTGAACCTTCGAGGATTTTTATCCTGTCCCACGCACTTATACAATTTTAAGTAGGAAAGACAAAATGAAAACACGCCTTCAGATGGTTGAAGATGACCTGGTGGAAATCATGTCACGGTGGGATCCCTCTTTCCTGGAAGGACCAACGGTCTCCGGGAAGATTAGAGAAGAAATCAAATTCTGTGGTCTGTCACCGCAAACGGAACAATTGTATTTGATGTACGCTGAAAAGAATCTCAAGCGCCTTCTCGACTTAGTGCGCGCTGAACGAGTAAATCATCATTTCGCCTGACTGCTGTATGCTGGCAATCATGAATCCCAGGCTTGTTGCGGTGTCTGGCCCGCAGCAGGGCAGCATCTTCCCTCTCTCGGGTGATAGCATGTCCATCGGCCGCGATATTCCAATCAGGGAACGGATTTTGCAACACGGTGACCGGATCGAATTCGGCGAATCTGTTTTTCTATTTCTATTAGCAGAAAACGAAAGCCCTACCGGTTCTCCTCTTTTTGAAGACGGAATGGGCGCCATACCAACGACCCGTCTACTCCACTGTTTTTCTTACACCGATCGGCCCATCGA
>JBKKAT010000584.1:0-3668 GCA_046714535.1 Acidobacteriota bacterium
GCTTATTACGGATGGATTGCGCAGTCGATTGGGGGGTGATGCGCCAATGGTATAAGATTTTTGGTATGTGATGGATCCGATTCGTTTTTTCTGTAATTTTGAAATAAAGGTCCCAGTCCTGAGCACCGTCGACCTGTGGGTCCAAAAATCCGATTGTGTCCAACCAGGTTCTGCGAAAAACACTTAGCTGATTGAGTAGATTATAGGAAAGCATGGCTTCGGGCGACCAACCAGGCTTAAAAAACGGTCGGAAGCGGTGGCCTACCGTGTCCAATAAGTCCGCATCGGAATATAAAAACTCCACATCAGGATCATTCCTGATCGCAGTAGCGACTTCGAATAGTGCGTTTGGTGCCAAAGTGTCGTCGTGATCCAGCAGAACAATGTAATCGCCCGTCGCCTCGCGGAGTGCAACATTCATGTTGGCCGAAATTCCCTTATTTTCAGACAACCGAACAACGCGAATTCTTGGATCCTTCCGGGAAAGTTGTTGCAAGTAATTCCACACCGTATCCGTTTTGCTTGCATCGGCCAAATTCCAAATCCAATTTCCATAAGTTTGACTTAAAATAGAGGCCACAGCTTCACAAAAAATCTTAAAAGGTGGATCGCATACAGCCGTGATCACATTGAGAAGCGGTTTAGTTTTCCATTGTTTCCACTCTTTTGCCTGACGAAGCAAATCTTTTGTGTCCGGCTCAAAAGTCTTTTGGAAGGATTCGTATCTGATGTTATGCGAAAAGGAATCACGAACGTGTGGGTAGATCCTTTCGATTCCCGATTTAAAAAACTTATAGGCTTTGTAGGCGGGATGGTTTAGAAACAGGTTGAGATAGTCTTGCAAGCTCTTATTCTTTGAAATGAATAACTGAACTTGCTCTTCCAAATTCAATACTTCAGATTCCTGCCTGCGGACGTCCACTTCCTGTTTGCGGATTTGATCTTCCTGTTTGCTAATTCTTTCTTCCTGGATTCTGATGTGTTCCTTTTGCATCCGAATTGTTTCCATTGATGATTCCAGCTGTTTTTCCATTTCCACTTTAAATCGCACCAATTCCTTTTCAAATGTTTCAGCAAGAGTTTGAGATGTTGAGGCGTAAAGATCTGCAGCAGATACGCCCGGTTGTGTGAGTTCTTTCAGGCGGATAATGACAGAAGGGTCAACCAGTTTTTTCAAGCAAATGAAAAACTTTCTATAGCAAGGAGGATTGTGGCTGAAATCATTCAGGTTTTGATTGAACAGATGATTCATAGCATGGGTTGACTCACTGAATTCCGTATGACTGGATGCGATGAAGTTCCCTGCTTGAAGAAAGAGCCAGGAGGATATACTGGCGTTATCGCATTCAATTATTTCGGCCATATATGGTTCCAACAATTTGCGAACTTGCTCTGGATCTGGCAGGCCGTACGCCGCGTGTTCCTTTAAATATTGAAAGTCCTCGCCCGTACGGTGTAGAATCAATTCAAAAAACTCCAGATCAACAGCTCTTGACTCGGGGATATTTTGAGGAAACCCCAGAATGAGCGTTTGTGCGCTGACGCGGCACAACTGATTGAGGAATGTGGGTCTGAGATCCTGGTTCATGTGCTCCAGAACATCTGTACAAACCACGATATCAAACGATTGATCCGCGAAAGGAAGATGTAAGCCACTAGCCCGAACGTCCAAACCGGCACTCGAGGAGACCTCATCCAAGATAACCAGCGCATGCCCATCCAGTAGACCCCTCAATGGACTATGTGCACCGCCGACCTCAAGGATTCTGAAACGTGTTTCACAGAATAAAGTATCTATCACCTGCCTTATGAAGTTGTACCTTTGAAACTGATCGAAGACGATCGTCTGAGAATCTGGGGAAGTCATTGAAAAATGATTTGCAATATTGTATCACGTCGCAACCAAAATTGATGAAAGCAACGATTGATAATTTCTCGTCTACTGAGCTAAGTATGAAAAAAGTGAAGAAGTTCCTGAGAGCCCGAAAAGGTTTAGCCTATAATAATCCCTGACTGAGCATTTATGAAAAGAAGGCTTCTCAATATATGCCTCGCTCTGGTAGCTTTCCTGTTTAGCGCGGAATTATTATCCATCGGCTGGTACTGGCACTCACACCACGAATTCTTTTACAAAAGAATCAGAAAGAAAGAGATCAAATCAGAAGAAACAAAATTAAACGACCTACCTGTGCTTCGATTTCATCCGTTTTTTGGTTTTGTCGATAGGACAAATCTCAACGTGGTGAATAACCAAGGTTTTTATTCATCCTACAATTTTCCCTATTCCAAACGAAAGCCCAATGAATACATCATTGCAATTACAGGAGGATCGGTTGCAGCTAGAGTCGAATTAACAGGAGCAAAGCAGCGAATCGTGGATGTGCTGAAACAATCACCCTATTTTCGCAATAAACCGATCACAGTGATTAATTTCGGAATGGGTGCTTACAAACAACCTCAGCAGCTCATTGCGTTGGCATATTTTCTTTCGATTGGCCAGCAAATAGATCTTCTTGTGAACATTGATGGTCTCAATGAAGTCGCGTTATCAAGCATAAATTATCATCAGTCGGTAGATATGTTTATGCCGAGCGCAGATATTATGCGCCCTTTGCTGAATCTTGCAAATCAGACATTTCTATCAACAGAAGATCTCCAAACTCTTGCCAAAATTGCTCAGTACAAGTCACAGCTGGTTCAAATCCGCAGCAAGCTGAGCCAGAGTCGTGTTGCATCTAACTATTTTATTCTTGAACAATGGGAGAGACTGCTTCAAAAGAAGTATCATAGACAAATAGAGCTACTTACAAAGTCTCAATACAAAGAGATAGCGGAATCAATCATATATGTTCCACCGATGAACGGCCGAATGAACGACGAGAAAATATTTAAGGAAATCGCACATCAGTGGGCAAATTCTCTGATTCTAATGAAAGTTCTACTGGACAGTAAACAAATCAGGTTTTTGGCTATCTTGCAGCCGAATCAATATTTTTCAAAAAAGGTTCTTACTGCTGAAGAAAAAAAAAATGGCTTTTACACCAAATAGCCCTGGTGCCGGTGGAGTACAGAAAGGATATCCATTGCTATTAAGACAGTTTGACGTTTTGAAAAACCGAGGAGTCAACATAAATAGTGCGGTGAGCATTTTTGATGATGTACAAGAAACGCTTTATATAGACAATTGCTGTCATTTTAATGAGTTAGGACACAAAATCCTGTCTGATTTCATAGCTCAAGCAATCCTTGACAGTGAAATATTTGAAGGTAAGGCGGAAAATCCCTCCCTTCATTAGAGTCAAGTTTGGAGGGGTACTATTACTGACGTTACCCGAAAGCCAAGCATTTCGGTTTTTTTCCCAGCATATAACGATGGCGGAACCATCGGCAGCATGGTCGTAATGGCCTTAGCGACCTTACGAGAACTCACGGACGATTATGAAATTATAGTAGTCAATGATGGCAGCACGGACTATACCGCCGCAGTTTTGAACGAACTTCAACGGACTCATGCTACCGTGAAGATCATCCACCATGACAAGAATCGCGGATATGGTGCAGCCTTGATTACCGGATTTTCAAATTGCACGAAGGAGCTGATCTTTTACACGGATGGAGATGCTCAATATGACGTCCGGGAACTACCCTTATTATTTGCGAATTTAAAC
>JBKKAT010000585.1:0-4390 GCA_046714535.1 Acidobacteriota bacterium
ACTCGACTTTCAGAAGATCGCATCTTTGCAAAATATCGGTTTTTGTTTGATCCAGATATCCAATCTCCTGATCGGTTTGCTCCAGTATCGTTCGCTTGTCCGCAAGAATAGTGACTATTTGATTCCGCGCGTTTTCCGTTGTGTCCCGCTCCGTCTGCTTGTGTTGAAGACTTGCTTCCAGATGATCGTGCTGGGTATGAAGCCGGGTTTGCTCATTCTTTAGAAGGGATGCATTAGAAAGGAGCTCCAGAATTTCTCTGCGTAACTGCTGCGCTCTTTGTTCCAATGTAAAAACTTCGGTTCCTTTTTGTTCCAATTCCGAAAACAGTTGACCATGATGAAGGATCAATTCCTCCAACTCTGTTTTTAACCGCGATTCCTCGGCGCCTTTCAATTCGTATTCATTGCCAAACTGAACTTCCTGAGTGGATAAACGGGAATTCTCATTCTGCTTTTCTTCGATCCCGCGCCGTAGTTCTTCAATGCGCTGCCTTTTGGATTGCAACAGATTCTGATTTTCCTGAATCTGCATTTCCATCTGATGAAGCTCATTACGGTCCTGGTAGAGGAGACTCTCCAGCTCTGTAAAACGCAATTTCATTTCGCTGTAAACAAGCTCCAGCTGCTGCTGGGATTGATGGGCTGTTTGCTCTTTTTCCACCTGAGCTTCCAGAATTTGCTGAAGACGAATCTGATCTGCGCTGATTTGCTCGAATCTGCGGTGATAAAAAATTTTCTGGATCGTGCTCTTTTCTTCTTTTAACATTTGATAACGGCGAGTTTTTGCCGCCTGGCGTTTCAAACTGGAGAGTTGTTTTTCAACTTCCATAAGAATGTCTTGAATCCGTTCCAGTTGAATCTGATTGTCGGCCAGTTTTAATTGAGCGGCTCTCTTCTTATGTTTGAATTCAGCAACTCCCGCAACTTCTTCAATCAGGGCCCTGCGTTCCAGCGGCTTTGCCAGAAATAAAGCTTCAATTCTTCCCTGTTCCAGAATCGAATAAGCGAGCGGATCAAAACCTTCATTCACAAAAAAGGCATGAATATCTTTGAGCCGGCAGATTTCGCCATTCATCTCGTACTGGCTTTCACCGGACCGGAATAGACGCCGGGCTACGGTCACTTCGGGGGACATCGGATTGTCCCGGTCCGCTTTCCAGACAAGCGTGACCTGAGCCAGGTTCACAGGCTTCCGGTTTCGCGAACCATTGAAAATCACCTCTTCCATCTTGTCGCTTCGCAGACTTTTCGCGCTCTGCTCCCCGAGAACCCAGTTCATGGCATCAACAACGTTGCTCTTGCCGCATCCATTGGGTCCGATAACAGCAGTGATTCCTGTTGGAATCTTGAGGATGGTTTTTTCGCAGAATGATTTAAAACCCAGGATTTCAATTCGATCTAGAAATAACATATTTTTAGTGTCCAGTGACCAGTGACTAGTGACTAGATCCTGGCCCACAGGCCAATAGTCACTGGCCACTTGTATTAGTGGTCAGTCGATGAATCGCCACAAAGTATAGCATGTATTTTTGGATGGCTTCAACTGGAAAATCCGATTCCGAGCCAATTTAGCAGTTTTAGGAGGATGCCGGGATTTCCTCCCGCATCGGCGCGCCGGAGAGAGCGGGTCACTAATTTCACTGCCAGAGAGCGGAATGGCTCGGGCGGGTAAGGAAACGGCTTTTCGCGGACCATTTTTAGATCAAATAACTCCGTGGGCCGGTCGAGCGCCCTGTGTGCAAGCACCTTCGCCGCAATTCGCGTACTTCCCAGTCCGTGACCGGTGTATCCGAGAGCATAGAGAACGTTCCCGCCATGGGCAGAGCCGAAAAAAGGAGTCAAGCGGGTGGTTGAGGCGATCGGCCCACCCCAGGCAAATGGAAACTGCAAACTCGCCAATTGAGGAAAATGACGCAAAAAACTGTCGTGCAGCGCCTCGTAATGAACAGTGGAGTGATCAAACTCTGGACCAACACGATTTTCAGGATAATACTTGGCTTCGCTGGTGCCGAACAGAATCCGGTTGTCAGCCGTCAACCGGTAGTAGTTAAAAAAAGTCCGGCCATCCGTAATTCCCTGGCGTTTTCGCCACCCGATCGCTTCCTGCTGAGCCGCAGTCAAGGGTTCACTCACGAGAATATAATCGTAAAGAGGTATAAATCGTGACAACAAGTCCGGAAGGAGATGGTGTGTAAACGCATCCGTTGCAACAATGATCTTCGACGCTTTTACCGATCCGCGCTCACAGCCGATTTCTCCGGCAGATAAAGTTTCGACTCGAGTGCGCTCGCAAATCTTAACATTCCGGGATTTGAGAAAACTTTTCAAACCCTGAACCACCTTAAATGGATTCAAAATCGCACCTCCGGGCGAGAAAACTCCTCCCAGATACAACGGACTATGCACTTCTTCCTGTATTTCTTCTTTATTCAGCCAGCGCCATCCTGGAATTTCCAGGCGATCAGCGATTTTGAGGCCTTCTTGAGATTCCGCAATCTGCGAAGGACTGAGCGCAACAAAGAAACGTCCGTTCCGTTCCAATTCACATTCGATTTGTTTGGATGACAGAAAGGCGATCATTTCTTCGATGTTTTCTGTTCCAAGGCGAGCCATTTTCTTTGCTTCTTCAAAACCGAAATGCGCGATCGCCAGGGTATGCGAATGATCGATCGTTACGTCGATCATTCCCGCGTTGCGCCCGCTGCCACCGTAGCCGGCCATCCCCTGCTCCAGCAATGTGATGTCCAGCTCAGGCGCCATCTCTCTCAGGAAAACGGCGGTCCACAGACCCGTAAGTCCAGCCCCCACGATGGCGATGTCAGCGCGGTGACTTCCTTCGAGCGGAGGCTCATATTCAAATGTTGAACTGGCCATCCAGTAGCAGGATTGTTCGATGGAGAGCATAAATAAGTGTTTAAGGGTTAAGGTGTTGAAAAGGGTTTAAAGTGTTTTTACTAAGCACTTTGAACACTTTAAACACCTTTAACACTTTTAACTTAAGTGTGGAGTGTAACACGGTCACGAGCAGGAGTACGAGCAAGATCATGAGCATGATTATTATTTTGACACCCCTTCCCGATTCCACTACAATTGTCGAACAGAGCTTGCTTAATGTCCGTTCAAACCAACTACAGGAGTAAGGGCATGTCTTTTGAAGGTAAGTCCGATAAGATTTGGTACAACGGAAAGTTCGTCGACTGGGATAAGTGCAAAATCCACATTGCTTCTCATGTAATCCACTATGGTTCGGCGGTTTTCGGGGGAATGCGCTGTTACAAAACCAGGAATGGATCGGCGGTGTTCAGGATTACGGATCACACGAAACGCTTGATCGATTCGTGCAAGATTTACCGGATGAATCCTGAGTTTTCACAGGGCGATTTCAATACGGCAATTCTTGAAACCATCCGCATGAATCGTCTGGCCGAATGTTATGTCCGGCCTGTTGTCTTCCGTGGATACGGAAGCAGCCTCGGCGTAAATCCTTTTCCGTGTCCCGTTGAAAGCGCCATTCTCGTCTGGGAATGGGGAAAATATCTTGGAGCAGAAGCAATCGAAAAGGGTGTGGATGTTTGCATCTCCACATGGAACCGGATGCAGCCGAATACACTTCCAGCCATGGCTAAAGCCGGCGCCAACTACATGAACTCTCAATTGATCCGAATGGAAGCGATCATTGGCGGCTACGTCGAAGGAATTGCTTTGGATCCGAGCGGTCATGTGAGTGAAGGTAGCGGCGAAAACGTGTTCGTCGTCTACAAAGGCAAAATCTTCACTCCCAATTTTGCGTCCAGCGTCCTGGCGGGAATCACCCGTGACACGGTGATTACGCTGGCAAATGATCTGGGGTTCACATTGGTAGAGGATGCGATTCCACGTGAATTACTGTACATAGCAGAAGAAGTGTTCTTGACAGGAAGCGCCGCAGAAATTACACCGGTTCGCTCGATCGATAAGATTACAGTGGGCAACGGGCAGCGTGGCCCGATCACCGAAGCAATTCAAAATGAATTCTTCGGAATCGTAACCGGCGAACGACCCGATGTTCATGGGTGGCTTACCTACGTCTACGAGAATGGCGCCCCCGAACCGGTTTCTGTTGAAAGCACAGTAGCAGGGGACATAGATTGAATGTTCCGGAGGTTTCTGTATGCATATCAATGATCTTTTAAAAATCGCAACCGATCGAGGCGCATCCGATCTTCATTTGAAGGTTGGGTCCCATCCGGTTCTCCGAATTTCAGGAGACCTGGTAGCATTGGTCGATCTAAAACGTTTGATGCAGGAAGATACCATCGCAATGGCTTTCAGCATCATGAACAATCGCCAAAAGCAAAAATTCAAAGATCATTTGGAAATCGATATCGCGTACAGTGTGCCTGGCCTGGGA
>JBKKAT010000586.1:0-2724 GCA_046714535.1 Acidobacteriota bacterium
TTCAATGTATTTGGGGCTGGCATTTGGTGTTCTTGCATCAGCCCGATGAAGCGATCATCCAACTTCGCAAAACACTTGCCTCAGAGCCCAATTTTTCATCCGCCTATCTCGGCATGTGGGGGGCTTATTACCAGAAGCGAATGGATGACGAGGCGATCGAAGCGGCAAAAAAGTTTTTTGGCGTTATTGGCGATCGCGAAATTGTTGAGATCATCATCAGCGGTTACGAAGAGGGCGGTTATGCCGAAGCGATGTATCGCGCGGCGCAAAGACTTACTGAACGTTCGCTTCAAGTTCATGTACCAGCAATCCGAATTGCAAGGCTGTACGCCCATGCTGGAGCGCAGGAGCAATCCGTGAAGTGGCTGGAAAAGGCATACGAGCAACGTGAAACCGCGTTGATTCATCTAAAAATAGGATGGGATTGGGACGCCCTCCGCGACGATCCGCGGTTCCAGAATTTACTCCGTCGAATGAAATTCCTTCCTTAAAGAATTGTGCAGTTCGTGACACCTGAAGCAGGTTTCAAAAAGAAAAATATTCCCTGCTCAAAATCTGCTTTACGGTTTTTGCGGAGAAACTTCCCAATGGCTCACGACCATCGAGTTGGGATTTGTGGAAGCGAAGGGCCTTGAGCTTCTTTACAGGGTCTACTCTGATTTCAATATCGTGAGGTTGCCGCTTCAAAGACTTCAAATATTTTCCGTGCTTTCGCCTTCTTTTCAATTCTTCCATCGATTCGTGAAGCTGCGGGGGAGCAGAAAATTTGAGAAACGGAATCTTCAATTTCTTCGCCACTGCCTTCGCGACTTTGCCTGCAGCTATATGATCAAGGTGACCGGAAACACCATCGTTGCCAAAACCGATCATGACAGCAGGGCGATGCTTTGCTGCAAAAGAAAGCAATTTTTCGAAGAAAGCCTCTTGATTCGATTTCTTTTCCAGTTCTGCATCGGGGAAGCCGGGCATGAGGAGTTCGGACACTTTCAAAAACCTTGACGCCGCCTGCAGTTCCTTCTTTCTTAATGTTTTGAGTTGACGGACAGTGACCTTTCCTTTGATGTGTGATTTTCCCTTTTCTCCAAAAGTGGCGCACGCCACGTAGGAGACGCCACCCGCCGCGGGATTTTTTAACATGGTTCCGGCTGCCAGATAACTCTCATCATCCGGATGAGCGGTTACGAACAGTACCTTTTTCCCCAGAATCTGTTTCATGGATTGTTTATTTTAGAGTATTTCAATCTGTTTGACATCATTGTGAACAGGGCAGTGCGGGCCAAGAGGCCGGCGATCTTCGATGCCGGCGCTCATCTACTCAGCCTATAATGCAAGAACGAACAACGGGGAATCAGGCAAATGGAAATGCTGGACACAAAAAACCCTATATCCTAATCTGGATCGTTTCATGGATGTACATCATCTGAATCGAAACCGTCTCCGCGTGCTAAAATTGCCACGAAAGATTAATAGGAGGGTTGATGTCTAAACGACACGATATCGAAGATCGGATTGCTGCGGAAGCATGGAAAAATCCACAATTCAAGAAAGAGTTGCTCGAGAATCCGCACGCAGCAATTACGAAACATTTGAAAATCAACATCCCGGATCAAGTGGAGATCAGCGTTGTTGAAGAAACGCCAAAGCACATTACTTTCGTTTTGCCTGTAAACCCGGCGGAAACCGGAAGCGAGTTGACACTCGAAGCATTGGATGCTGTTGCTGGGGGAACGATTTCGCCCACATATGATTTTGGTTGCACCAAAGCCTGGGGGCCAAATTGCAGCCTTGGATAAATTTCCCTGTTTTACACTCTTCGATTCTTGATGACAAAACGTCTCTTTACAGTCAACTGGGGTTTTTATTTTTCGGGAATCAGCTGCGACAGGAGATTTGCGAATCTGGCCGCGAAGGCTGGCTCGTTTTCATGGACGTAGACCATCTGGGTCAGATCAGTCTGGATTATGGACTCGAAACTTCGCAAGCTGCGCTCTTGTCAGTTGCTCTTACAATCCGTGAGATTTTTCCGGCACCTGCAGTTGCCGCAAAGTTGGGTCCGGATGAATTTGCCATCCTCTTACCTGCCCCGAAAGAGTCTGAGGAAATGCTTCTCTCGCGTTTCAATGAATCGCTCACCCGGCAAGTTGCCAGGAGGCAGTTTCCCTGTGCTGTAACCGCCGCGGTTGGAATCGAACGGTCGGGTATCGGGGATTCCTTCGATCTGGAACAGCTTTTGTGGACCGCTGCTTCTAAAGCGATCAGCAAAAAGCCGCACCGCAAAGCAAAATCCTGATTGAGGATACGGAAGCCGCGTTCGCGATGAAAGAATGTCTCGTTCAAATCGTTGAAAGGTCGAGTACTTTGTTCGAAAGACTCAACTGCGAACAGTTCGAGCCAGTCGACAGTCAAGACCAGGACCGGATCACGTTTCGTCTGGACAAATGGATGCAGTACGTGGCTGACGGTGATCCGGAGCTGTTTGAAAAGCGCCTCTCGTTTGATGGGCTAAAGCTCGATTCGATTCGTCACTTTCTTGTGGATGTGCATCTGCGGAATCGAGAGGCGCTGCCTCCCTGGACTCAAACGCTTGAAGCCATCATCAAAAATGCGGCATACACAAAGTCAGAGGATCCGAATGCTCCGGCATTCCATCAGATCCTCATTTCCATGGTAAACACTGCTTCGAACAATCTGAAACAAACAACACAGGGCTTTCCGGATCCACTC
>JBKKAT010000587.1:0-3495 GCA_046714535.1 Acidobacteriota bacterium
GGGTGTATTCCGGTGAACTCGAAGCCGCGCATAAACTCGGATGCCTTCATGCCGAAGAGCTGTTGCATCTTTCCATCGACCAACCCGTGGATGTTGCGATTAGCTCTGCGGGTGGCGCGCCTTATGATGGTAATTTCATGCAATCTTTGAAAGCGGTTTTGAACATTCAGGATATTTTGCGTCCGGGCGGAGCCATTTTGTGGATCGCCGAATGCAGCTCAGGAATTCATCCGGGATTTCTGGAGTGGGCAAGAATCCAATCGGATGAAGAATTGGAAATCAAAGCGCGAAATGAATACAACCTGACCGCACATAACACTCTGCTGCTCCGCAGACTTCTAAAAAAATGCACCGTTGCCCTTTTCAGCAATCTCCCCGCAAAGATTGTTACGGAAATGGGTATGCAACCGTTAGCCTCCATTGATGAGGGACTTCGCTGGATTTCAAAAAGGGTTTCCATGCATTCTTCTTGTGCGATCGTTCCGCGCGCAAATGTTCTCTGCGCAACTGTTGCAAAGACAACCAAGAAATTGGTATTGTCAGAATTGTAATCAAAGGGGGGGTGAAGTTACGTATAAACCGAACCGTGTCATTCATCGGTGTACAGCCTGTGCCCGGCTCTTTCCTCACAGATTCACGCCATTTTGTGAGTGTGGTGGGATGGTCGATGTTGAGTATGATTTGAAGCAGGTTGTTCTGCGGGACTCCTCCAATCCATTGGAGCGCTTTTTCGATTTGTTACCGCTTGAGAATCCGGAATCACTGCTGCCGCGTGAGATGGAATTTACTCCCTGCAGGCATGCGATCGAATTGGGTGCCGCGCTTAAAATGCCCCGGTTGTATTTAAAGAACGAGACCGTTCTTCCCACCCGAACCACGAAAGATCGCATGGCTCTCATCTCCCTCGCTTATCTATCTGAAACCGGAGTGCGTTCCTTTTGCGCTTCTTCAACGGGAAACAGTTCTTCTTCTTACGCACAGGAAATTAGGCGCCATCCGGCAATGAAGATGTTTCTTTTCACGGCCGAAGATTTTTGGGACCGCGTGAATTACGAACCAACCGATCAGGTGATTCCTTTCGTATTGCGGAAAGCGAGTTTTGTCGATGCCTTTCAGTACGCCGCGCAATTTGCAAAGGAGAAGGGTGTAACTTCCGAGCGAGGTTTTTTCAATCCCGGTCGAAGAGAAGGTTTAAAGCTCGCTTTTCTGGAAGCGACAGAACAGGTGCCGTGTCCCATCGATTGGTATGTTCAGGCTGTTTCCAGTGGTATGGGTGTGTATGGGGCTTACAAAGGAGCGGGTGAATTGTACCGGTTGGGGAAAATTTCGCGTTTGCCGCATTTGCTTTGTGTGCAGCAGGAAACGTGCGCGCCGATGGTTCGCGCTTTCGAAGACGGCTCACCCGTTATCCGAAAAAACGATATCTTTCACAATCCAACCGGTATTGCAGAAGCCATCCTTCGCGGAGATCCGACGCGAGCCTACCCCTATGTCAGAAGCATGGTCCTGGAAAGCAGCGGGCAGATTACCGCCGTTACGGCAGAACAAATCCGGGAAGCCAGGAAAATGCTGGAAGATCTGGAAGACATTTCCGCATGTTTTTCCGCCTCAACGGCCCTTGCCGGTGTGATCAAACTTACGCGCAGCGGAAAACTGAACCGGGAAGATACGGTTCTGGTAAACATTACCGGCGGCGATCGTCCGCGGCATACTGCGCCACGAACAGCTCAATGGCTGGAAAAAGACGGAGAGACCTGGCGGACATGATACGTCTCCAGTTAAAAACCCCGTTCGCACCATTTGAAATCGACAATCTGAATCGCACCATCCCGGAACTCTTCGAACAAACCGCACAAAAATATCCCGATAGAATCGCACTTCGCGCGGGTTCACAGGAAGTCCGTTACAGTGATCTCAATGACATGGCCGATGATTTCGCGCACGCGCTTTTGTCTAAAAGCGCGTTACCGAAAGAACGAATCGCTTTAATGCTTCACGACGATCTTCAAACACTGGTGGCCCTTCTTGGCACATGGAAGGCGCAATGCGTTGCGGTTCCTGTAGAAACATTGCAGCCGGAAACAAAATGGAAATCGGTTCTGCATCATTGTCAACCTTCCATCATTGCGCATTCCGGTTCTCTGGAACGCGTAACGCCGGAACGGGAAACTTCGCAAGACGAATCAGCAATGATTCTCTACACGGCTGGTTCCACCGGCCAACCGAAAGGTGTCATCCAAACACACCGCAGTTTTCTGCGGAATGTGATGGCGTACACAAATGGATTTCACCTGGCCTTTCAAGATCGAATCCCATTGTTGGCTTCTTGCAGCACAGGGCAGGGAATGGTTACTGCTTTCAGCACTCTGCTGAGTGGCGGTGCACTCTACTCCTGCAATATGCGCGAAGGTGGAATGGAAAAACTTTTGCAATGGATGCAATCGGGAGAAGTTACGGTTCTGATTGCTGCAACAACTCTTTTTCGCTATTTCATCCGAAGTATTTCCGGAACGCCGGAGTTCCCTGAGGTTCGTCTTGTCCGTTTGGGAAGTGAACCGGTTTTGAAAACAGATTTTGATCTGTATAAAGCTTATTTCAAGAAAGAAGTCTGTCTTGTGAATGCACTCTCCACAACCGAAACCGGCAACTTTACACAGTATGTTTTGAATAGCGATACGGCAGTGAATGGAAACAGTGTGCCGGCAGGCTATCCGGCCGACGGTTTGGAAATTCTGGTTTTAGCCGAATCCGGAGCGGAAGCGGGGCCCGGAGAAATAGGAGAGATTGTGGTAAAGAGCCGGCATTTATCGCCCGGCTACTGGCGTCCACAAACCGAAAATGGATTTCGTTCCTTAAACGGTGAGATGGCATATTTTACCGGCGACGTGGGAAAAAAAGATATCGATGGTTGTCTCGAGCATTTGGGACGTAAAGATTTTCGTGTAAAAATCCGCGGATTCGGCGTGCATTTGCAGGAAGTAGAACAGGCTTTTGCCGGCCATGAAGGGATCGAAGCTGTTGCTGCCGATGTGCGTGAAGACTCTGCCGGCGACAATTGCATGGTCGCTTACATCGTCACGAACGACGGGAAGGAACGTTTGCCAGGGTCCATCCGAAATCATTTACTGCAATCTTTGCCGGCTTATGCGGTGCCGACTCATTTTGTTTTTCTGGACAAATTGCCGCTCACTCCCGCCGGCAAGTTGGACCGGCGCGCTTTACCCTCGCTGGAAGCAGCCTCCGCCGAATCGGATCTTACTCCGGCAGAATCTGTGGAAAAAGTGCTGCTGGATCTCTGGCGTAGGGTGCTCAGGAAAAACGTGCGATCCACGGATGATAATTTCTTTGATCTGGGAGGCGATTCCCTTAAAGCAGTGCTGCTTTTTCTGGAAATCGAGCGCAAATTCGGCCAACACTTTCCAATTTCTACGTTATTAGAAGCTCCTACGATTCGGAAACTGGCCCGGCTTTTGCCAAGGAAGGAAAGGGCGTCGC
>JBKKAT010000588.1:0-2805 GCA_046714535.1 Acidobacteriota bacterium
GACTGCCGGAGTCAGCGGACAATCCATGGGAAGGTTCACTCTCTTTTCTTGTCTATGCGGTTCTGAGCGGATCGGGTACGGTGAAATTGCGGGCCACCATCCCCTACAGCGATCATCGTTTCTGGCCGGGACGTTTTGTGAATGTGCGAGTCATCCTGAGCACAGAACAGGACGCAATCGTCATTCCGGCTACTGCGACGCAAATGTCTGCGAAAGGCACGTTCGTTTACGTAGTAAAACAGGATTCAACCGCGGAGCTTCGGCCGGTCACTGTCGGTCAGCGACAGGACGATCTCGTGATCATCACAGAAGGGCTTCAATCCGGAGAGCGTGTAGTGGTTAGCGGACAACTGGGCGTAACCCCGGGCGGAAAAGTTCGCGTGGACCAGTCCACTCCCGTCGCGGGTACCCAGGCAGGCCCGGCGAAGAGTAGTGGAGGAGGAGAGTCATGAACTTCTCGGAACCCTTTATCCGAAGACCTGTAATGACGGTCGTTTTGACCGTATCCATCATTCTTTTCGGATTGCTTAGCTTTTCGCGATTGCCGGTGAACGATTTACCTGCGGTGGATTACCCGGTGATCGAAGTATCGGCGTTTTATCCGGGCGCGAGTCCGGACACCGTAGCAAACAATATTGCCACGCCGCTCGAACGGCAGTTCATGCAAATCAACGGCCTGGAGATGGTGACTTCACGAAGCACTCAGGGAAGCGTAAGCATGACGCTCCAGTTCAAGCTGGATAAAAGCATTGATGCTGCTGCAACCGATGTCCAAACAGCTATCTCACAGGCCAGTGGTAATCTTCCGGTTGATTTGCCCTCTCCGCCGACGTTTTCAAAGTCGAACCCGAACGATCAACCGATCATGTATATAGCTCTTACAAGTGATTCGGTCACTTCGGGACAGTTGTACGATTATGGAAGCACCCAGGTTGGACAACGAATCAGCATTGTTAGTGGCGTGAGCCAGGTAAATGTTTTTGGCACAAAATCGGCCATCCGGATTAAGGCGGATCCCTCCGCAATGTGGGCGCGGGGCATTTCCATCGATGATCTGTCAGCTGCGATTCGAAACAGCACAAGCTACACCGGCGCGGGTCAGTTTGATGGGAGTACCGGCACTGCTTTGCTTCGTCCAAAAGGACAGCTCGAATCAGCCGGTGACTATCGTGATTTGATCATCAGTAATAAGAATGGAGCACCGGTCTATCTGCGTGATGTGGCTAAAGTGGAAGACTCGGTTCAGGATGAGCGCGTCAACATGCGTTTCTGGGTGCGCGGTTATCCGGTGCCATCGGCAACTGTGGTTGTCGCCGTTTTCCGGCAGGCCGGGTCCAATGCGGTTGAGGTTGCTCAAGCTGTGCGGGAAATGCTTCCGGTGATCGGCGCCGAGCTTCCGGGCTCAGTTCGAATTACGCCGATCTATGATCGATCGCGTACCATTGTGAACTCCGTCAGTGACGTTGAAGAAACTCTGTTAATCGCATTCGTACTTGTTGTCATTGTCATTTTTCTATTCCTGGGTCGTGCTACGGATACTTTGATTCCTGCTGTCGCGCTTCCTCTTTCACTTCTGATCACGTTCATTGCGATGAGTTTGTTGAACTACAGTTTGGACAACTTGTCGCTGATGGCGTTGACTCTGGCGATCGGTTTTCTTGTGGATGATGCGATCGTCTTTCTGGAAAACACCGTGCGTCGAATGGAGCGCGGCGAAGCGGTTATGGAAGCAACGCTGAACAGCGCAAAAGAAATCAGCTTCACGATTGTGGCCATGACGATTTCGCTTGCGGCGGTCTTCTTTCCACTCGTTTTTATGCCCGGATTGGTCGGCCGAATTTTTCGTGAGTTTGCCGTAACGATCGTGATTGCAATTTTCGCGTCAGGTCTTGTTTCGTTGACACTCACCCCGCTTATGTGCGCAAGACTGTTGAAAGAGCGGGGCGAGGGTTTCAAGAAAACCTGGATGGAACGCGTTATTGGTGGATTGGAAAAACGATGGTTGGCGGTCTACAGCAAAACATTATGGTTCTTCCTGCGGCAGCGCTGGGTTTCTGCTCTGATCTGGGTTGTCTGTCTTGCCGGCACAATCTGGCTTTTTATGCTCATACCCAAAGCGTTTTTGCCAGTAGGCGACAGCAGCGTTGTATTCGGGGTGTTCATGGGACGTGAAGGTTCCTCACCGAAGCAAATGCAGGAAATCCAGACGAAAGTGGATGACGTTCTTCATAACGATCCCAATGTGTTGATGGATTTCACAATGACTGGAGCAACCGGCTTTCTCGCATCGAATCAGGGAATCACGTTCACATTTCTGAAGCCACCCGAAGAACGTGCGCCCATTCCAGTCGCGGCTGCCGAAATGATGGGGAAGATGAATAGCATTCCCGGTGTGTTCGCATTTTTGAGGCCCTTTCCCGTATTGGAAATCAGCACAGGCGCTGTGAATCAGAATCAGGGTCAGTACGCATTTTCCATATCTGGCGTGAATACGGAACAGGTTTATGATGTCGCGGACAAACTCATGGCTAAACTTTATACTTATCCCGGCTTCCTGACCGTATCTTCTGATTATTTTCACAACACACCAAATCTTGATATCGACATTAGACGGGATCAGGCCAAAATGTACGGCGTATCGGAAGCGCGAATTCTTGAATTGCTCCGGAATGCGTACTCACAGAATTATCTTTACTTGATCAAGAAGCCGGATGATCAGTATCAAGTCATTCTTGAGGTTGAGGATTCAGCTCGAGCCACGGCGGACAATCATTCACTTCTCTACAACAAGACAGATGATGGACA
>JBKKAT010000589.1:0-7117 GCA_046714535.1 Acidobacteriota bacterium
GGCCTGGAATTGGCTCTAAAAGGATCTGCGGTAATCCCATTGCAAGTGATTCCGAAACGATTAAGCCTCCTGGCTTTGTCACAATCAAATCAGCCGCTCGCATCATTTCGGCAATCCGGGAAGTAAATCCAAAAACAATAAAGCGAGCATCCTCTCCAAAGGTTTGTTTTAACCGGTTTTCCTTACTGGCGTCTGCACCCGCTACCACAAGGTATCGCAGATCTGTTTTGACAGCTGCGAACTCGCGGAGCATCCGAATACTTTTCTTCAAGGTCAATGCACTGCATAAGACCAGAATGACTTTCGCTTGTTCCGGCAGGTCCCAGATTTTGCGCGTCTCCTCGCGTGATAATTGGGAAGAAAAAGCCTTCGAAATGGGAATTCCGGAAATGGTAATATCTTTTTCCGGAACTCCTATCTGTTGCATCTCGGACGATACTCTCGAAGAAGCAACGAAATAGTGATCGAGACCGGTCCGTCTCCAACAACGATGTGCCTCGTGATCCGTAATGACCGAGAAAGTTTTGCAATCCAGGCGGTTCATGGAACGCCAGTCTGTTAAGAGCGCCGCGGGATTAAAGTGCGTTGCTACAACATGTGTAAAATCGCTGTTTTCTAAAAACTTCTTCAGTTTGGAGAATTGCCATTTCTGTGTAATTGCTCTTGCAGGTCTGTAAGGTCCTTTCGGCGCATTAACAAGATTGTAGGTGAGTCGCCACAATGCGCGGCCGCTGGTAATCATGTATTCATAAGCAAACGAGTAAAAACGGGACATCGGAGCAGGCAGGAATTCCAGAAGGTCGCGAATCTCGGCTGCAATTCCTCTTTGTTCGCATTCCTCCAGCACGGCCTGTGCTGCGCGTTTGTGTCCGGAGCCGAAAGAAGCGTGAATGATCAGAACTTTCATTTAGTTCACGATGGAGTCACAGAAAGCATAGAGTAAAAAATTAGGAGATAAACCGGATAAGAGGATAGAACGGATAATTATTATTCTATCTCCCCTATCCTACTATCCGGATTATCTCCTGATTGATTTTTGCCACATGCTCTTCGTGATTTCGCAGTAAAATAATCAGGATTCCTGCTCAAGTCCATCTATGGATTTTTTCGTGATTGCCACCTGATATGCATGGCGGAATAGAATCCTTTTTACCCGATCCGGAACGAGCCATGAAAGTCTATCAACGTAGGCTTTCATTTTCTCAAAATGCTTTTTGTTCCAGGGATAATGCTGAAGGATGAGTTTGCTGTCTGCCGAGCTAAAGATGTAATCCAGAATAATGAGCGTTACAAAGGCATCATCGAGCCAGCCAAGAATTGGAATAAAATCCGGCACGATATCAATCGGAGTCAATAGGTAAGCGAGCAATCCCCCTAAGACAATCCGGTTCTGAATAGGGATTCGATTATCTTCAGCCACGTCGCGCACAAAATCGATAAATTTTCGCATCAAAAACTCCTGGAGCCGGCTGAAAACCGGCCGACATCAATGCCGGCAAAATGCCGGCGCTCATTTAACATGAATTTTTTTGAATCTTCTCGTTCCAACTTTAAGAATATAATCGGAACCCGGCTCAATCACCAGACTCGCCTTTTCCTCTTTGATTTTTTCCGCTTCGAGCCCTTTTTTCATGAAACTCACTGCTCCCTGACGAATCATTCTGCGAGCATCCGAGTTGCTGGCAACTACGTCACAAAGACGGAGTAAATCGAGAATGGTGTAGGATCCCTGCTGCAGAGAGATTTCCTCGATTTCGTCCGGAAGCTGTTTCTGACTGAAAACTTTTCTGAATTCTGCTGCGGCTTCTTCGCCCGCTTCAGGGCCGTGAAAATCGGTGATGATTGTTTTTGCAAGATCTTCTTTTGCTTCGCGCGGGTGTTTTTGTCTGACTTTTTCGATCTGTTCCTGCGTCAAATCGGTGAGCAGCAGGTAATATCTGTACATCAATTCATCGCTGATCGACATGAGTTTTCCAAACATTTCCGTGGGCGATTCCGTGATCCCGACATAATTTCCCAGTGACTTGCTCATCTTTTCGACGCCATCAATGCCTTCAAGCAGCGGAGTGGTCATGATTACCTGCGGTTCCTGCCCGTATTGACGCTGCAATTCCCGCCCCACCAGAAGATTGAATGTTTGATCGGTTCCACCAAGTTCAACGTCAGCGTGCAGCATCACCGAATCATAGCCCTGAGCAATCGGATAGAGAATTTCGTGGAGGCTGATCGGCTGACTTTTTTGCATTCGTTTCTGGAAATCATCTCTTTCCAGAATTTGAGCGACCGTATATTTAGCGCAAAGTTTTATGAATCCTTCTGAACCCAGTTCTGAAAGCCACCTGCTATTGAAATCAATGATTGTGTTTTCAGGATGCAGAATTTTGAAAACCTGCGATTTGAACGTCTCCGCATTCGCAAGTATTTCTTCCCGCGTCAAAGGTTTTCGCGTTTGGGAACGGCCGGTCGGATCGCCTATCATGCCGGTGAAATCACCGATTAAAAAAACAACACGGTGACCGAGATCCTGGAAATGTTTCATCTTACGAAGCAGAACTGCATGACCCAGATGAAGATCCGGCGCGGTTGGATCGAACCCCGCTTTCACCGTGAGCGGTTTGCCCCGTTTCATCTTCTCCAGCAACTCCTCTTCTTTGATGAAGTTTTCCACCCCTTTTTTCAAATACTCAATTTGTTGTTCCGGAGTCATACAATAATTACTTTTCTTCCTTCGACTTTTAATCGATTTTCAAAAAAGAGTTTTACTGCTTCAGCATAGGTTTTGTGTTCCAAAGGAAGTAGCCGATCGGAGAGAGTATCAGCCGTATCGTCCGGTAAGACTTCGATCGTCTTCTGAAGAATAATGGGACCGGAATCCAGGCCTTCATCAATAAAATGCACCGTGCATCCCGTGACTTTCACTCCATATTCCATTGCCTGTTCTTGCGAGTGTAGACCGGGAAATGCCGGCAACAACGAGGGATGAACATTCATAATTCGAAGGGGAAAACGGCGCACAAAAGGAGCGGAAAGAAGCCGCAAAAATCCCGCAAGACAAACGAGATCGACTTTGTCTTGTTCGAGATTAGCTGCAAGCTGTTCATCATATTTCTCACGATCGGGATAGAGCCTGTGCGATAACACAACGGATTCAATCCCTGCTTCCTTTGCATACTGAAGGCCGGGGGCGTCAGGATTGTTACTGATTACCGTCACCACGCGCGCATCGATTTCACCGCGCTCGGAACAAGCAATCAAATTGCGTAGATGACTGCCCCTACCCGAAATAAGAACGCCGATCCTACCACTCATTTTTTACCACGGAGTTACGGAGAACACGGAGAAAGAAATATTATCATTTTTTCCTCGGTGATCTCCGTGACTCTGTGGTGAAATTAAGATCTGGCTACGACTAATTCCCGTTTTTCAGCCTGCGCTTCGGCAGTCTTTTGGAAGAGTTTAAGCTGTTCGAAGTTTTCTTTGAGCACAGGTACAGGATATTTCTTGGTGTAGCAAGCGGTGCAAAAAATGCCGCCTTCCGGTTCTTCGGTTGCTTTCAGCAAACCATCCAGACTTAAGTATTGAAGCGAGTTTACTCCGATAAATTCGGCAATTTCCGGAACCGTTTTGTAAGAAGCAATCAGCTCTTCTTCGGTGGGCGTATCGATACCGTAATAACAGGGGCCGATTGTTGGCGGGCAGCTGATGCGAAAATGAACTTCCCTTGCGCCCGCTGAGCGGACCATCTTTACAATTTTCTGACTGGTGTTTCCGCGAACAATAGAATCATCAATCATAACAACACTTTTGTCCTGCAAAATATCACGGACGGGATTGAGTTTCACTTTCACGCCAAAATGCCGGATGCTCTTTTTCGGCTCAATAAATGTGCGGCCCACATAATGGTTTCTGATCAATCCGAAAGCAATCGGAATTCCCGACTCGGCGGAATAACCAAGAGCAGCAACAAGACCGGAATCGGGAACCGGCACCACCACATCCGCTTCGACCGGCGCTTCGCGCGCCAGCTGGCGGCCCATACTGTAGCGGGCACTATACACATTACGCTCAAATACATTGCTGTCCGGACGAGCGAAATAAACAAGCTCAAATATACAGCTATGCTGCCGTTGCTGCGGGAAAGGCATCACGCTTTCCAGTCCTTTCTCGCTGATAACCACAACTTCACCCGGGTTCACATCGCGCACGTAATCTGCGTCAATCAAATCCAGAGCGCACGTTTCGGATGCAAGAATATAAGAGCCTCCGAGTTTTCCAATGCAAAGCGGACGGAAACCCCACGGGTCACGCGCTCCCACCAGGCTATCCTTTGTTAATAGCACGAAAGAATAAGCCCCTTTTAAAGCACCGAGTGTATCAATCAACGCGTCGATAAATCGCGCTTGCCTCGAACGCGCAATCATGTGAAGCACCACTTCGGTGTCCGAAGTTGTAGTGAAGATCGTTCCATCCTTTTCCAGTTCTGAGCGAATGATCGAAGCATTCACCAGATTGCCGTTGTGGCCGATAGCGATTTCACCTCGATGACATTGCACATAAATAGGCTGTGCGTTTTTTAACTGGCTTGCTCCCGATGTGGAGTAGCGCACGTGGCCAATTGCGGCGTGGCCGCGCAGTCCATCCAGGCGATCCTTGCGGAAAATATCAGCGACCTGTCCCATACCCCGTTCGCAGACAATCCTCTCACCATCGCTGATTGCAATGCCGCCACTTTCCTGCCCACGATGCTGCAACGCATAAAGGCCGAGATAGGCCATCTTGGCTGCTTCCGGATGATCGAAGATTCCGAAAACACCACACTCGTCATGGAATTTATCGTCTTGAAGTATCATCGCAGTTGATTAGTTAATGAATTATACCAGATCTCGTATAGCTCTTGGACAGAAAGCCGGATGAACAATTCTCCCGACATTCGAATCGCGACTTCCCGTCCGCCGGTTTTTCCCAAAACAGTGTAAGGAATCCGGTGGAACTCAAAAATTTGTTGAAGCCGGGAGAGCGATTCGCTACAGCAAGAAAGGAGGTACCGGGATTGTGTTTCGCCAAACAGAAAAGCGTCCGGCCGACTAGAGCCCTCCCACGTCAGCTCGCAGCCCAACGTAAAAGGATAAGCGCCAAAGGAACTTTCGGCAACCGTTGCGATCAATCCACCGTCGGAACAATCATGAAGACTTTGCAGCAATTCTTCCGTTGCTGCTTGAAGAAGCGCCGAATGCGCGCGTTTTTCCAGTTCGAGATCCAGCTTTGGACAGGGACCGGTAAGCGGACCGTTTAGCGTTGCATACTGGCTTCCGCCGATCTCTTCTCCCGGAGGGCCGACCAAAATCACAATGTCCTCTTCCCGTTTAAAATGCGGAGTCAGTGGTTCCGCGTCCCGCAAAATCCCCACCATCCCGATTGTGGGGGTCGGATAAATGGCCTGGCCTTCTGTTTCGTTGTAAAAACTGACATTTCCTCCGGTCACGGGAGTTCCGAATGTTTCGCAGGCTTTGGTAATTCCATCCACAACGCGTGAAAATTGCCACATGATGTGAGGTTTTTCAGGATTGCCGAAGTTCAAGCAATTGGTGATAGCGACAGGTTTGGCTCCGGCACAAACCACGTTTCGCGCGGATTCAGCAACCGCAATCTGAGCACCCACATAGGGATCCAGCTCACAAAAACGGCCATTGCCATCCACACTCATTGCAAGATTTACCGACGTATCTTTCATGCGGATCATGGGAGTAGCCGTTCCGGGCATCGCAATCGTATTCGTCCGCACCGTATGATCGTACTGGCGGTAGACCCAGTGCTTTGAAGCCACGGTGGGAAGTGCCACGATTTGCCGCGCTACCGCATTGTAATCATCAGGTAGATCACCCTGAAATTCAGGATATCGATGAGAGGATTCCTTTAACGGACGGGAGTAAATGGGAGCTTCATCCGCCAGAGCCTTTGCAGGCACCGTCGCCACTTCTTTTCCCTGATATTGAACATGTAACCAGGAATCCTCAGAGATTGTTCCGATGTTCTCTGCGTGAAGATCGTATTTTTCAAACACACGTTCCGCTTCGTTTTCGTGCCCTTTTTTCACCACCATAAGCATCCGTTCTTGCGATTCCGAAAGGAGTATTTCGTACGCAGTCATATTTTTTTCGCGTTGCGGCACAGAATCCAGATGGATTTTCATTCCACTTCCGCCGCGACTCGCAATTTCGGATGTGGCGCAGGTCAGACCTGCAGCTCCCATATCTTGAATTCCTTCCAGAATGTCTTGTTGCATCAATTCCAGGCAGGCTTCCAGCAAAAGTTTTTCCATGAACGGATCGCCGACCTGCACATTGGGACGTTTTGACTCGGTCTCTTCTGCGAATTCTGCGCTGGCCATTGTTGCGCCATGAATGCCATCCCGTCCGGTTTTTGCGCCAACGTAATACACGGAGTTGCCTGCGACTTTGGCCCGCCCGTAATAAATTTTGTCCTGGGAGGCGACTCCCAGACAGAAAACATTTACAAGAGGATTCAAACTATAGCAATCTTCAAATACAACTTCTCCGCCTACTGTTGGTATTCCCATGCAGTTTCCGTAGAAACCGATACCGGAAACGACTCCTCTCAGAATGGATCGATTCTGTTTGGAGGTGAGTGGACCAAATCTCAGTGAATTCAGGAGCGCCAGCGGCCGCGCTCCCATCGTGAAAATGTCACGAATGATTCCACCGACACCTGTTGCCGCGCCCTGAAAAGGTTCGATAAAAGAGGGATGATTGTGAGATTCCATTTTGAAAATCGCGGCAAGCCCCTCTCCGATATCGATCACACCGGCGTTTTCACCAGGTCCCTGCAATACGATGGGGCCTTTGGTGGGTAGTCTTTTTAGATGCAGCCGCGAACTTTTATAGCTGCAGTGTTCGCTCCACATTACCGAGAACATACCAAGCTCCGTGAGATTCGGTTCTCGCTTTAAGGTGTCGCAGATCTTCGCGTATTCGTCTTGAGTGAGTCCGTGGGCTTCAACAATTTCAGTTGTAATCATATTTGTTGGATGTTAACGCAAACGGACAACGCGATAAAGTGGCAAATCATATCTGTAAGAAGGGGGATAAGGGGATGACGG
>JBKKAT010000590.1:0-5537 GCA_046714535.1 Acidobacteriota bacterium
TATCGGACCAGATCAGCGCGGGTGTGCAACTCCAGTTTATTTGTGAGACGGGAGCGATAAGTTTCTACGCTTTTCACGCTCACGGAAATTTTTTGCGCGATTTGCTGATGCGTAAAACCTCTTGCCAGCAGCTTTAGCACTTGATATTCGCGTTCGCTGAGTTGTCCGTGGGCATGCTTTCTTTTCCCATTTGCCGGAAACATCGCTTCATCTGCTTGCGCCGAGTCAATGAAGGTGCGCCCGCGGTAAACAGCGCGAATCGCGGAAATCAATTCAGTATCCGCTGCTTTTTTCACAATATATCCTGTTGCTCCCGCAGCCAGAGCCGAACGGACATACGCCGGATCTTCATGCATCGTTAAGACTAAAATGCGGGTGTGGCTGCACTCTTGCAAAATTTCTTCGGTTGCTTTAATTCCGCTTTTCCCGGGAAGAGTAATGTCCATTAACACGATATCCGGTTTCAAGCCTTTGGAAAGCTGAAGGGCTTCTTCGCCATCCGAAGCCTCACCAACGACTTCCATATCCGGACGGGTGCTGATCATGAGCCTCAATCCCACGCGAAAAAGCGTGTGGTCATCCACGATTAGAATCTTGATCCTGGCCATGTTAGCTTTCTAAACCGGAAGTCGTATTATAAACGGCGCTTTTGGAAATCCGCACGTACACGGACGTGCCTTCGTTCGGTTTTGATTCAATGACTACTGATCCACCCAGCAAAGCAGCGCGCTCCCGCATTCCGTGAATTCCAAGATGATTGCTGACACCTCCCGCCTGAAACGCGATCTCAACATCAAAACCGCGTCCATCATCCTGAATGGACAAATCGATATTGCTTTCATCCTGCTTGAGCAGGAATTGAACGTTCTTAGCGCCGGAATGCTTCGCTATATTTGTGAGCGCTTCCTGGGCGATCCGAAAGAGCGCAGTCTCAGCAGCGAGCGGCAGGCGTTCCGAATCGAGCCCTCTCGTTTTGAAATCGATTGTGATGTTAAAGGATCTTGCAAAATCGGATGCATGTCTTTTCAATGCAACGACAAGTCCCAGATCATCCAGAACAATGGGACGGAGCCCTTTCGCGAGCCGTCCGACGTCATCCAGAGTTTGAACGGCGATCATTCGAAGCCTGTTCGCTTCTACTTTTGCTTTTTTTAATGATCTTGCTTCTTCAATCATCCGGAGTCCAACGAGTAGCGAGCTTAAAGATTGGCCGGTCTCATCGTGAAGTTCCCTGGCAATCCAACGGCGATCTTCTTCCTGAGCAGCGAGAACGCGCTCCAGCAATCGCACACGCATTTCTTCTGCTTGTTTGCGTTCGGTGATGTCGCGGAAAATCACTGTGAAATACGTATTGTCGTTGGCCTTCCATGTGGACGCGGAAATTTCAACAGGAAATTCGGAGCGGTCTTTTTTGACTCCGAAAATTTCTACTATTTTTCCATGTGTGGTTGAGTTTGATTCCGCTTCAGACCTGAGCAATTCAAAGCTGTTTTGATGCGCTTCGCTATAGCGGGCCGGCACGAGTGTAGCCAGCGGCTCTCCCACGATTTCCGTTTCAGCATAGAAGAACATGTCTTCGGCTCCTTTGTTCCAGGAAAGAATGTTTCCGGCATGGTCCGTCACAATGATCGCATCTCGTGAAGATTCCGCGATGGAGCGGAAACGTTCTTCGTTCATTCTCAGCGCGTTTTCTGTTTCCTTTTGTTTGGAAACATCTCGCAAGAACCAGTGGATTCCTGACAAAATGTTTTGAGAGTCATAGATGGCGCCGATCGTCAAATGAACGGGTATCACCGGTCCCTCGCGAGGTTGTACCGGAAGCTCCAGCCCGCGGATGCTTTCCTGTTTTCTCAACCGGGAAATTTGCTCACGCAATCTTCGATGGTCCGATTCAGCGATAAATAACATCAAAGTTAAATACTTCAGATTCTCCCTGCTCATTTGAAACATTTCTGCGGCGGCGTTGTTCGATTCCTGAATCGTCAGATCCGCACCGGTCAACAAATAAGCATCGGGGGCCGATTCGAATAATTCCTGATAGCGCTCCCGCTCAATTTCCATAATGTCGCGGAACGATAAGAGTTCATCGTTCTTTAAACGCAATTCTTTTTCGGCAAGACGAAGCTGTTCTAACAGCAGGAAAAGATCTTCAAATGCTTGCGAAAGCCGTTCGCGCTGCTGGTGTGATACGGTTCCTAGTTGGGAAAGGGTGTCAACGCGCTCACAAGCGGAACGGATGTGTAGAGCCAACTGTTCGACGCTCGTTTCCGTGCGTTGTTGTAACATTGAAATTAATATATCACTTTTTAAAACGCATGAATGTGTAATGGTGAAAGAAGACAAGCCTGCAACTTAAAATGGTCGTTTCTGAACTTCGTCCATTGCTCCGTAGTCATGTTTTCCATCTTCTTCAGCAGAAACTTGAAACTGTTCCAGTTCGGATTGTCGGGAAGCTCAATCTCGGCATCTTCAAAATGTCCTTCCGCCTTATTTACCCACAAAAAACCTCCGCGGTTTTCTAAGCCGGCTCCGTTGATTTGATATTTCAAGCAATCTTTTTCATTTCGCTTTTCTTCGCCTTTGTATTCAATACTTACTTCGCCTCTGTACTTCACGCCTGGACCTTCCTCAGCAAAAGTAGGATCCGCAATTCCAACTTTGAATGTTTCTAGAGGATTTTTTAGATGACGGAATGCGAAGTTCAAGCTTGTAAGATCGAAGTTGTAAAGATGAACCGGCAAAAATCCGAAATCGATGACTTCAAGCGGCTTGTCTTGAGCTGGAATCTCTATTTCCATTTTCTTTGTTTCGGCCACGAATTTCAGTTTTGCAGCGAGAGGTTGTTCCGTGGCAGAAAGGGCAGCATAAGACAGAAGCGTTGAGGCCTGAAAGTTTTTCCAGTCGATTTCCGCCACAACATATCCCGCTCTGGTTCCAGGCTCATGAAATTTGAAAACCTCCAAACGATCCTTTGCAGCAACATAGATGGAAATATTTTCAGGATCAGAACCATCTGTGTTCGTTTTCACATAGTGGTAAACGATTCCTGTCTTAATTTTTTCCGGCCGATATTGAAATTTATCGACCTGCGCAAAGGCGTTCGTAAAACACCCGGATGCCAGTAGTAGGTAAATAAGCGGAAGGATAAAGTTCCTGATCATTTTGTTTCAGCCATCAAAGAAGGAGGAAGCGTTAAACGGGCCTCACCGGCAGCAGTTTGATTCACGCGGAAATGTTTTGTCAGAGCGATATCGTTTTCGAAAGGCATTTTCGTGGGATCCTCGCCTTTCAGTATCCTGCTTACCATTTCCCCGAATTTGAGACCGATTTCCTCGCGATCCGTTGAGCAGACGATGCTTGCCCCGATCTTTTCCATATTGTAAACAACAGAAAACAGGGGCTTCCTATTCTCTCGCGCGTATTTGTACAAAGCGGGAAAGGTTATGTCCTGAGTGGGATCCAGGAGATGTACCGCAGCATCAGGGTTTTTGCCGAACAGGGCGGCTGCGGAATCCACAATCTCGTTTTGAAGATTGTAACCTTCCGCCAACACTTCAATGCCCCTTTCTTTTGCCAGTTTGATCAGCTCGTCCTTGCGATCGACCGAATCCTCATTTCCTACCATATATAGAGTGCCCACACTCTGAATTTTCGGTGAGCATTCCAGGATTTTATCCAGAAGTTGTGCAAGCGGCGGAACTACATAGAAGCCTGTTAAATTTGGCAAATGCTGGTTGTCCGATCCGCCGGCGCCGAGAACAAATGGATTTTGCAGCAGCGTAAATACTTTCTTTGTATTGGGCGCTTTGTTCAACGCCGTATATAAGGTGGGCGCCTGAAAAAGAATCAGGAGATCCGATTCCTCACCGACAGCAGCATCCACGATCAGGGGCAGATTGCTCATTTCACCCTGTGCAGAACGTATCCTGATTTTGTAATCACGCTTTTCCTGGAAACCACTGTTGGAAAGCGCAAGTTTCAACTTGTCTTCAAAAGTGGATGTGTAAGAGTTGTTGATGTATTTCAAAACATCGATTTTCCAGCGTTTGCCCGTGACTGGCGTCCCTTCCCATTCCTCAGCCTTCTTGCATCCCGGGACGATCAGGAAACCAAACGCTAAAACAACCAGCAGTAAGACTTTTCGTATCATAGTTGCGCAACTCCCGAATGAATGACTTCAGAATGATAGCAGATTTGATTTACTTAAAAAAAAGCCTTGCAAAAGTCCCGATTACTCTTATAATACACGGGCACGATAACAAGGGATATCTCTACCGTTAGTCTAGTTTCGACTCACACCTCATAAACTCTTGATCGCCCGAGTTGTCAACAAAGAAAAACTTTCGTTCACTATTTAAAATTTGGAGGACAAGAATGGCCCGAGCCTTTACTACCATCGCCCTACTCCTCGCCTTCTGTTTCATTTCGGCGGGTGCGCAGAGCGATCCCAATCAAGACCTGAGTTCAGGTTTATGGTTTGTTGAACTCAAGAGCCCTCCCACTGCGGATGGCGGTTCTTTAACGAAAACAAAAGCAGACAAAACAGCCTTCCGAAGCGAAGCAAAGAACGCCGGTCTGGTATTCAAAGAACGGTATGCTTTCGACACCCTTTGGAATGGCCTTTCGATTCAAATCGATTCTGCTCAAAAAGGAAAACTTTCAGCAATTCCCAGCGTAGCAAAAATTTATCCTGTTGCGATTGTGTCTTTGCCTGAGACAGTTTCCCATAACAGTGACCCCGATCTGGTTACTGCTCTAACAATGACCGGCGCCGATATTGCTCAATCTGAATTAGGCTACACCGGCGCAGGCGTGAAAGTAGCTGTCATGGATACAGGCGTGGACTATCATCACCCTGATCTTGGCGGTTGTTTCGGTGCCGGCTGCCGTGTTTTCACCGGTCATGATTTTGTCGGTGATAACTTCAACGCCGATCCATCCTCAACACTCTACAACGGCACTGCGGTGCCCGATAACAATCCGGATGACTGCGCCGGACATGGCACACACGTAGCCGGTATCGTTGGAGCAAATGGCACCCTGAAGGGTGTGGCTCCGGATGCAAAAATCGGAGCGTATCGCGTTTTCGGATGCAATGGTTCCACAACAGCTGACATCATGATCGCAGCAATGGAACGCATCCTTGCGGACAAGATGCATGTTCTGAACATGAGCATCGGTTCCTCTTTCCAATGGCCCCAATACCCAACCGCTCAAGCTGCCGATCGTCTCGTAAATAAGGGCATCATCGTTGTGGCCTCCATTGGCAACAGTGGAGCAAGCGGTCTTTACGCAGCAGGCGCACCTGGGCTCGGACAGAAAGTTATTGGAACAGCCTCCTTTAACAATTCTCACCTAAATGGGCTGCTCTCCTTCACGATAACACCGGATAACTTGCCGATTGGCTACAATCAGGCGACAGGATCTCCAACTGCGCCGACATCGGGAACTTTTCCGATGGCCAGAACCGGAACGCAAACAACCACGAATGATGCATGCAGCGCCCTGCCAGCTGGAAGTCTTACGGGCAAGGTGGC
>JBKKAT010000591.1:0-11393 GCA_046714535.1 Acidobacteriota bacterium
TCCGGATATTCCACTTCATTCGCCATGATCCGCAACAGTGGTTCATCCGATTTGAGCTGCCCGCCTGCAGCCTTAGCTTGCTGTTCGAGCTCGCGGCGAATGATGTCGTTGCGCTCGGTGGAAGGAAGCACCACGCCGTTATCCGCTAATCTCGTTTTGTATTCTTCGTAAGACTTTGCAACCAGTTTCTTTTTTCCAAGAAACCGGTGACCAAACGTGTGTTTGCCTGACTTTACCCCCGCAATTTCCAGCGGAATCACTTTTCCGCCGAACACGCACAGAATATTTCGGATGGGACGCCCGAAAACAAAATTCCCAGATTCCCAGCGCATGAATTTGTGAAACGGAAGCTGTGAAACCAGGATCGGCAAAAGCTCTTTTAGAACCATTATGGCTGCTCTTCCTTTGACCAGAATTTCGGCGCTCAAATATTCACCCTTGGGAGTCGTCACAAACTTCAACTTTTCAAGGGGAATGCCGGCATTTTTTGCAAATCCCATCCCGGCCGGCGTCCATTGACCTTCCGTGTCCATAGCCACTTTTCGTGGCGGCCCCATCTTTGACTCGCGCAAATCCTTTTGACGCGCTTCGACGTCGGCACGCAAAACAAGCCTGCGGGGCGTTGATTCCGTCTCTAAACCGCTGGAAACAAGCCTGTTTGCATCGAAAAGCGAAGTCGCTTTTTGTTTCAATTCCCCGGGCAAAACGAACAAATCTTCTGCCGGAATCTCTTCACATCCAAGCTCAAATAATAGTTCAGGCATTGTTCTCTACCGGAGGGGCAACGTAAGAAGCGGCGATGCGACAGACAAGATTTCTGATCCGCGCAATGATCCCTGTTCTTTCCGTAACGCTGATGGCTCCCCTGGATTCTAATACGTTAAAAGCGTGCGAACATTTCAAACAATAATCGTAAGCGGGACGAACCAAACCCAGCTCAATCAGGTTTTTTGCCTCCTCCTCATAGTGGGCGAGTAGTTGTAGATGGAGATCCACACTGGCAACTTCAAAAGAGTATTTTGAAAATTGATATTCTTCCTGCAAACGCACCGTCTCGTAGCGAGTGTCTTGATTCCAATCCAGTTGAAATACGCTTTCTTTTCCAGTGATCATCGCAGCGATCCGTTCCAGTCCGTACGTGATTTCGGCTGAAACAGGAGAGAGATCAATTCCGCCGGCTTGTTGAAAATAGGTAAACTGAGTGATCTCCAAACCATCGACCAGCACTTGCCATCCGATTCCCCATGCTCCGAGCGTTGGCGATTCCCAGTTGTCCTCTTCAAACCTTACGTCATGTTCCGCTGGATCGATTCCAAAAGATTTGAGACTCTTCAGATAAATATCTTGAACATCCGCAGGGGACGGTTTGAGGATGACCTGATACTGGTAGTGTTTGTAGAGGCGATTCGGGTTTTCACCGTATCGCCCATCCGCCGGCCTCCGGCTGGGTTGTACATAAGCGACTCGAAAGGGATCCGGACCCAATACACGGAAAAAAGTGTCCGGATGCATCGTTCCAGCTCCCACCTCAATGTCGTAAGGCTGCTGGATGATACAACCCTGTTTGGACCAGAAACGTTCGAGCGCAAAAATCAATTCTTGAAATGTCATCATTCAGTTCCCGAGTAATGAGTAATGAGCAATGAGTAACATTAACATGACTCATGACTCATAGCTCATCACTTTGGCACTTATTGTAGCAAATGCTTGCGTAGTCGATAGGACTGCAATTCTTTGCCCAAAAACCGGATGATAAGCAAATGATTGAGTGATCCAAGTTCTTCGAGTATGGGACCGCGGAGAGTCGTGACCCAATCTGTGGATCCGTGCTCAAAAGCGTGGATACTCTTAACAACGGGAGAGGAAAGGAGAAGAGCGTCTTCCTGCCGGCATTTTGTGCAGAAAATTTCCGTGCCGGTCCCCAGATATCTTCGTTCCATCATAGACTCAAATCTGCGGTTACACTGAGAACAGAAATCGACACTGGACAGAATGCCCTGCGAGTGCAGCAACTGCAATTCTACGTAGCGCGCGAGAAAATCCAGATTCTGATTGTTCACTAGAGCATGCTCAATATTGGAAAGGATGCGAAACGCGGTTGGGTTCTTTTCCTGATCCGGATAAAATTCATGAATCAGTTCGGCAAAATAGAAGAGATAGTAGCTGAAACGCAGATTGGGCTGTTTTTCCAATGGTGAATAAAGAAGCTCCGCGCGGTCCAACACTTGCAGCTCCCGGTTTGGCTTGTTGTGAAAAAGAATCCGGACACGCGTCAATAGCTCCAGAGCGGCGCCGAATCGATTCTTCAGCTTGCGAGCTCCCTTGGCAACGAGCCGGATTTTCCCCATCTCTTTCGTGAAAAAGACAACAATCTTATCCTGCTCAGCAAGTTTGTAAGTGCGGAGAACAAAAGCTTCCGTCGAAACAACGGACATTAACGTGTGCTGATGAAAAGACGCTGACCCGGACGAATATTGTTATGATTCAGGCCATTGATTTTTCGAAGGCTCTCAATCGATGTGGAAAATTTTCGGGAGATGGAATAAAGCGTATCTCCTCGCCGGACCACATAAGTCTTTTTTGCAACGGTTGTTGATTTGGCAGAAGTCTTCTTTGTGGTGACTTTGCTTTTAGCGGGTGGGGAGGATTCGGCAAGCAACGTCGGTCCCTTTTTCTGACCGGGTGTTTCTTTACTCCGGAGACCGGTGATAAAGTCCGGCATATTATCGAAACGGCCTGCAGGAACATGAAGATCATAACCCGCAGGAATCGGGCGTTTGCCATACATGACGGTCGACTGCAGTGCAGGATTATGAACGCGCAACTCTTCGCGTGAAAGCGAAGAGTGATTCAAGATCGTTGTTACCCAAATAGGTTTTGACAGCCGGATTGAATCGCGGCGAAGCGGTTTGCCATAATCCAGATTCGTAAAATATTTTTTCGCATCGTGCATTACTTTGTAAGCGGCAAGAAATTCTGCGTAAAAATTTCGGGAAGCAAAGCCAAATGCTTTTCCGTCATAGCCTTTAATGATGGTCATGAAATCCTTGGTTCCCATCGATCGAACAGCGTTCATGACTCCCGCCTGGCCGTGATTGTAGGACATCAGATTCAGCGGCCAGCTCCCGAACATGCCGTGGCTTCGTTTCAAATACTTTGCGGCGCCGCGCGTTGCCACCATCGGTTCGTATCTTTCATCCAGGTCACCGTTCACTTTCATGTAGATCTTCGCTGTAGCCGGCATGAACTGCCAGATGCCGGCGGCGCGAGTTTTGGATACCGCCTGATTGTTAAAAGAAGATTCCACCAGCGGCAGATAAGAGAGCTCTTCCGGCAAACCCTCCAGACGAAAAACCTTCTTGATCTCATCCAGATAAAGCGTCATTCTTTCGAGACCCAGCTCAAAACGTTCTTTGATTCCCTGTTGGACCCGGACATTCTCCGAAGCATTCCTGAATTTATTCGTTTCATGGATGTCCTTGTAAAGATCGTAAATCTCTTCATGATCCTTGGAGGAAGATTTTGCATTCGGATTGTTGTGAAGTTCCAAAAGAATTCGTTTGATTTTGTCAACTTTCGCGCGAAGATTTACGCTTGCTGCTGACCGAAGTAGCTCATTCTCTTCCGGGAAATCCACAACTTCAAACACGACACCCATATGTCTGGAATCATGGATGACCATTTTATCTACTTCCCATTCACCGTAAACTTTCATCCAAAAACGAACGTTGGGTTCGTAGCCTTTTGGCATGGGAAAACGTTGTGGATCAGGAACGGGGGGCATATCAACAGCCAGTGCGAGGCTGCTGGACAAAATGAGAAGGAAAAACAGGAAAAATCTCTTCATCTCTTTTTAACCCAACTCTAAGATTTTTGCGCGGTGAAGTCAAACTAATTCTTGCTTTGCGGCTTGGAGTCTTTGCGTTAGGAACTACTTTCGCATTGCCCGGCGGTCTCCCCAGAGTCCGCCTTGTTCGACGACTACGTCGCCCGATCCGCGGAATCGAAGGAACATGTGGTCGGCTTCGGAGCTCATCAGCATTTTCTTCAGGTCCTCATCATCCAGTACTTCCGAAAGCAATTTTCCTGACCACGCAATGACGGCCTGGGCGGGGATATTGGCGGGCAATTCTTCATGAACATTTACGGTGAGCGGCTTGGTCTGACATGTTAAGGCGAGTGTACCTCTGCCGGAAATCCGAACGATTGAAAAACTTGCTCCCGTTCCTTCTTTCTGAAAAGTTTGAGGTTCGACTTTCAATGTCGATTGAGCTACCAGGAGATGATTGGCTTCCACAAAAATTACTTCATTGTTCAGTGAAATCAGGAGGATTTCTTTACGGCGATCTGCCAAAAATACAATTCCGCTTCCGCTGACGACAATCAAAGGAATCTTATCCTTTTGTTCTTTATCCCACGCGGCAAATTGAAGGTTGCCGGTGTAACTGGAAATGGTCCCAATCCGGCAGATCAATTTTTCGGAAATAATAATTTCCAACAAATGAGGATCGATCAACAAAAATCGGTCGGAGCCGATGAATGGCTGGATATACAACCGGTCCCTTGAAAATTGATCCAGGTTTGCGGGATAAGGCATCTCCTGCGTTACGAGCCTTTCTTCCGGCCGGCCCGGTTGCGGAACGAATGCGGGGGCAGCCACTTCTTCTTCCGGTAGAGGTTCAGGAGCATTCTCAACGATTGCTTCTTCCGGTGCCGGGCTTGCTTCCTCCCCAACGCTTTCTACCTGTACCGGAATTTCCTCTTGAACCGGCACTTCCTCTTGCTCGGCGCTTTCTACCTGCACGGGAATTTCCTCTTGAATCGGCACTTCCTCTTGCTCGGCACTTTCTATTTGCACGCGGACTTCCTCTGGCACCGGGATTTCTTCCGGCACCGGGATCTCTTGTACTGAGTCCTGTGGAATCATTTTCTCAGATTCGTCGGAGGATGTTTCCTCTTCCATTAAATTCCACTCAGTTGGAGTCGCCTCTACGGTGTGCGCCATGTCCTGCGTTTGTTCTAACTTCTCTTCTTCTATTTCCGGAGTCAAGGGTGACGGTTGAAGAAAACCTGGCTCGGTTTCGATTTCCTCTTCATCGCTTTCGTTCACAGCAAAATTGACTTCCAGATCCTCTTCCAGATCCTTATCTTCTACCGGTTCAAATTGGACAGAAGCTGCAAAATCGGGCAAAACTTCCGCCTCCGAAAGTTCTTCGACAGAATCTTGCGAATGCTCCAACATGAGCCTTTCCACTGTTTCTGCGATCAATTTCGCTTGAGCGCCTACCGGCGTCTCGGCCACATTTTCATCGCTTGCAGTTTCACTAATTTCGTTTTCCACTTCTTCAGGCGTTGGAATTCGATATTCCTCAGGTCTCTCATTTACCGGCATTTCTTCTTCGATTGTTTCAGTCGTGGCAAGAATCGCAAGTTCGGACAAAACCGGTTCCTGATAGAACACATCTTCTTCAGGACTCTCTTCCGTCCGGCTTTGCGCAAGAAAAGTGGATATATCGGCAGCGATGTCATCTGACAACAGGAACGGGTCATCAATGGGAGGGCTGATCAAAACATTAGTTTCGGTGTGAACGATTGCTTCCGGTTCGACCCCCAACTGTTCAGGAAAAAGTGTAGGATGCGTTTTTTCCCACGGCCGTTCATCCTGGATTTCCTCCGCCTGTCCGAATATCTGACCCGAACTCTCCTCTTGCACCAGTTCGTCCTCTTGAGGCGGCTGTATCTCCTCCAACGAAGGTTCCACAAACGGTTCAAAATTAGCTGTGTCTTGAATCTCCTCTCCGCGCAGTTCGGTATCCATCTCCAAACTTTGTTCGGTTGAGGAGAGCATCTCCTCGTCGTGAATCTGAAGCATGGCTTCCGCAAGATCAGGAACTTTTATCCTTCCGGTGATTTCCTCCGCAAATGGTTCTTCCGTTTGGGATTGGACTTCTTCCACAACCAATGACGCGAGATCTTCATCAGTCACCGGGATCTCTTCAGGTTCTAAAATCTCCAGCACTTCGAAAGGCAACAGCACCTCGGATTGTTTCCGCTGTTCATCGAGCTTGACCTGCATTTTCCCGACCATCTTTTCGGCATGAGCCTGTTCAAAATGATAGAGCGCGTCTTCCCATAGCTCTTGTTTCTCGTAAAGTAAGCCCATGTAGAAGTGAGCTTTTGAGTTGGAGGGTTGCAATTCTAAGGCGCGATTCAGTGAATCACGCGCCTGTTGCAGTCTGTTCAATTTCAATTGTATGAGACCAAGATTGCTTTGAAGCGCATAAATATCCGGATTATTCGCGGCGAGAGTAACGTACATGTCCTCCGCTTCCGGCAGCATCTCAAGTTTGTAATAAGTCATGCCCAGCATGTTCAAAACTTTTTCGTCTTGCGGACGAAGATGATAAGCAGCTTCCAGTTCTTCGCGGGCTTTATCCAGATGGTCCTGATCGAAGTATTCCTTCCCTTTGTGAAGGTGCATCAAAAACAGACCTTGATCAAAGGGAGCCGGACCTTTTGACATTAGTAATAGAAACTCACTTTTGCTGTTTGCACTCCTGAAACGGGAGAGGAAGTGTAGTGGATTACACCTTTTGCGTCTGTATATTTGTAGTACGTAACAAGACGGCTCTTCTGACTGCCTGAGTATGGCACATAAGTCGCTTCGCCATTATAAAGCGCGAGCACTTTACGAACATAGTTTTGCGTTTCAACGTAGTTGGGAATACCGTTGTGTCTTTGCACAGCGCCTTCCCCGGCATTGTATGCCGCAAGGGCGAGCTTCATGTCGCTTCCAAAGAGCCGCAACAAATCTTTCAGATAACGCACACCCCCTTCGACATTTTCTTGCGGATCAAACGCTTTTTTAACTCCGTAGCGGTTCGCTGTTCCCGGCATTAATTGCATTAAACCCATCGCCCCTTTCCGCGAAACGGCACGATGATTGTAGTTGGACTCCACCTGAATGACCGCCTTCACCAGTTCTGCATCAACACCGTGGCGACTGCAAGAATCCGTAATGATCGGCCAGTATTCGTCCACTTTTCTTGAATAAGAGAGCCTGCTGGAAGAGCCTGAATAGGGACTGGGAACCGGGATATTGTAGAAAACCTTCTTACCGTTTGAGTCTACGCGTACGCGTATGTCACTGCTCTCGACGAGGCAAGGCGCGAGAGGGAACACTAAAAGAGACAGAAATACACGAAGTCTCATGTTTTTTTCGAGCGTTTTTGCGACTCTAATGGTATCACTCGAGGCAAAAAGTTGTCAATTATGGAGCGCCGGCGTCCTCGCCGGCATTATGGGCTGCGGACGTCCCGTCCGCAATTATTTCGATAAGTAAGCTTGCGTCGCTCTCAACAACAGTTGCAGCGATTCTTCAGGCGTCAATTCTTTGAGTCTCTTGAGTCCGCCTTTTGCGAAATCCTTTCTGCCGCCGCCACCACCACCGAATTCAGGGACATAGAATTTCCGGAACAGTTCGGTAGCGTCCTTTCCTTCTGCAACCCGGACTGCCAGCGAGCTGCTGGAGACGGATCCCGCAGCAACCACCTGATAGCGTCCCGTTCGGAAGATTTCATCCACGAAGTTGCCGAGCTGTTCGACATCTGCTTCACGAAAGATCTTTAAGAAAACGGGCCCTTGTTCGATGCTTGGATCGGCAGTCGAGGCTCCGGACATCGCTTTTGATTTCAGACGTTCGACTTCTTTCTCCAGCTTCCTGTTTCGATCGATCAGGTCCTGAATCCGCTGCACAATTTCGTCTGAGGATGCTTTCAGCGTTGTGCTCAAGTCATTCACAAGACGGCGTTCCTGTTGTATATATTCCAGCGCGCCAACTCCTGTGAGCGCCTCTATCCTGCGGACACCTGCCGCGGTGCTCGATTCCCGAGCAATCAGGAACGCGCCCACTTCCCCCGTAGATCCGCAATGCGTGCCCCCGCAAAGCTCTTTGCTGAATTCGCCGATCGTGACTACGCGAACCTTATCTCCATATTTTTCGCCGAAAAGCGCCATCGCTCCTTCGGCAACAGCTTGATCGACCGTGCTGATCCTGGTCTCTACTAATAGGTTCGAAAGGACTTTTTCATTCACCTGCCTTTCCAGTTGTCCCACTTCTTCCGCTTTCAATCCCGTGTAATGTGTGAAATCAAAGCGCAAGCGATCGGGAGCCACCATTGAACCGGATTGTTTGACGTGATCCCCTAAAACAGAACGCAAGGTTGCGTGCAAGAGATGCGTTGCGGTGTGGTTCTTTCGGACCGAACGGCGGAAAACCGGATCCACCACCGCGTTCACAAATTCCCCAACCTGCAACGATCCTTTCTCCATCGACACTTTGTGAATGACCAGACCGGCTGCCGGAGTTTGCGTATCCAGCACGCGCGCGCGGTTTGCGCCGCCGAGCAGATAACCTCTGTCCCCCAGTTGTCCTCCCGACTCGGCGTAGAAGGAGGTTTTGTTCAAAAGCACTTCTCCTGTTTCTCCTTCATCGATTCCGGGTACGACTTTAAAGTCTTTCAAAAGCTGAAGCACTTCGCAATTTTCCTCTTCCGTGGTGGCATATCCGGTGAAAGTTGTATGAAATGTCTCGCTCAGGCGGCGATAAACTTCTTGTGCTTCGAAATTGCCTCCCGATTTCCAGGTCGAACGCTTTCGTTGTTGTTCCATTTCCTCTTCAAAGCCGGCGATGTCCACTTCGAAGTTGCGTTCATTCGCCATCTCTTGAACGAAGTCGAGCGGCAGGCCAAAAGTGTCGTACAGCTTGAAAACTTCTTTGCCTGTCAGACGCTTTGCTCCATTCTTTTCGGCCGTTTCAAACAATGTTTCTAATTGTGTAGTAGCACTTTCGACCACCGACTTAAACTTGTCTTCTTCGGCCCGGCAGACATTTTTTACATACTCCCGGGAAGGCAAGAGTTCCGGATACACATCCCCCATGATGTCTATGACTTTGTCTGTGATTCTGAACAAAAATGCATCGGAGAAATGGAGAACTCTTCCATATCGAAGTGCCCGGCGGATAATACGGCGCAGAACGTATCCGCGCCCTTCGTTGGAGGGTGTAATTCCCTCGGCAATCAGGAATGCTGCTGCGCGTGAATGATCGGCAAGAACTTTGAAGGCGACATCCGTTTCTTCGGAAGCTCCCCACTTCACATGGGAGATTTCTTCGGAATACTGGATCAAAGGAAACATCAGATCGGTTTCGAAAATGCTGTTCACTCCCTGCAGAAGAGAAGATAGGCGCTCAAGTCCTGCGCCCGTATCGATGGAAGGCCGGGGCAACGGAATCATTTCCCCTTCATCATTGCGGTTGAATTGCATGAATACGAGGTTCCAGAATTCGGTATAACGGCCACAATCACATTCGATGCTGCATTCCGGACGCAAACATCCGAAGGACGGTCCCTGATCGTAGTAAATCTCAGAACAGGGGCCACAGGGACCTGTATCCCCCATCGCCCAGAAATTATCTTTATCGCCGAGACGAATGATCCTATCTTTGGGAACCCCTACATGCCGGTTCCATAATTCAAAAGCTTCATCATCCGAAAAGTGAATCGAAATCCAGAGACGTTCCGGATCCATCCTGTAGCCCTGGGTAACGAGCTCCCAGGCCCATGCTGTTGCGTCCTTTTTGAAGTAATCACCGAATGAAAAATTGCCAAGCATTTCAAAGAAGGTGTTATGGCGGGCCGTTTTCCCAACATTTTCCAGATCGTTGTGTTTTCCGCCTGCGCGAACGCACTTCTGACAGGTGACGGCGCGACTGTATTCTCTTTTTTCCAGACCCAGAAAAACATTCTTGAATTGATTCATTCCTGCGTTTGTGAAAAGAAGCGTTGGATCACCGTAAGGAATCAGAGAAGAGGAAGGAACGACGCGATGCACGCGGTCCGCGAAGAAATCTAGAAAAGTTTGGCGAACTTGTTTGCTTTTCATTCAAAAGTGACCAGTGACCAGTGTCCAGTGACTAGCCACTGGTCACTAGACACTAGTCACTTCTTAAAGGCTTGCATAATAACATAGCCAGAGTAACCACGGGAAGCAATGAAGCGTTTCAATTGTTCCATGCTCCGATTCTGCCGCTTCTTCATGAGTTTTTGAGCATTCGCAACCTGCAATTCCTGCGGATAGTTTTCCTGAATGAGTGTTTTGGCTGTGGTTGAGTTCACTCCTTTTTGCATGAGCAGTTGTTGGATCTTAAACGGGCCATCCAGACGCGCGATTCGCGACCGGATATAGGATTCGGCGAAGGTCTGGTCGTTTAGAAATTTGTGTTCCTGGAGGAATTCAATCGTCTCTGTTATTTCCGCGGAGGAATAGGCTTTCCTTTGAAGATAGCGGCGCACCTGCTGTTCGGTGCGCGAAAAACGGCTCAGATAAGCTAACGCACGATCTCGTGCAGTAACTAGTTGCTCTCCAGATCAAACGGGAATTCTTCTTCCGGTGTTTCTCCGCCGGCTCCGCCTTCATCGCGAAGATTTCCCTTGAAGGCAAATTCTTCCATCTGCTCCTGTGTCGCGCCGGATGTGGAAGAGATTCCCTGCAGGCGTAATTTGAATTCTTCCGGATTGGTCGCGCGCATCATCGCTTCCTCAAACGTGATCAAACCACGCTTCAGCAATGCATAGAGTGACTGATCAAACGTTTGCATTCCGTATTGAGAAATTCCCTGCGCGATCGCATCCGGTATGAGCCGCGTTTTTTCCTTGTTGATGATGTAATCCCGGATCAGCGCGGTGGATACCAGAACTTCCACCGCCGGAATTCGGCCCTGATTATCGGCCCGTGGAAGCAAACGCAACGAGATGACAGCTTTTAAGACTTGAGCAAGCTGCAACCGGATCTGCTTTTGTTGATGAGGTGGAAAAACGGAAATGATACGGTTGATCGTTTCTGTCGCATCTAAAGTATGGAGCGTGCTGAACACCAGGTGGCCGGTTTCTGCTGCGGTGATGGCCGTTTCAATCGTTTCGTAGTCACGCATTTCTCCGACCAGTATTACATCCGGATCTTCGCGGAGCGCTGAGCGCAATGCCGCCGAGAAACTGCGCGTATCGACTTCAACTTCCCGCTGGTTGATCAAGCTCTTTTTATCGCGGTGTAAGAATTCGATCGGGTCCTCAATCGTGATGATGTGAGCTTTGCGATGCGCATTCACATAATCAATCATGGAGGCAAGAGTTGTGGATTTTCCGGATCCTGTGGTGCCTGTGCAAAGCACCAGACCGCGCTGCTCCATGGAGATTTTTTCAAGAACTACAGGCAGGTTCAATTCGCGGACATTCAAGATTTTTACAGGGATGACACGTAAAACCAGTCCAACGGTTCCGCGCTGCTTGAAAATGTTACACCGGAAACGTCCCATGCCAGGCACACTGTACGCG
>JBKKAT010000592.1:0-3820 GCA_046714535.1 Acidobacteriota bacterium
CCTTTGCATCAGTTCTAAATTGAACATCCTCTCGCGTACGGGAATTTCATCTATACCTAAACCTGTTATGACCCGAAGAAATGGAAAAGAATCTTTATCTGGATTCGTCTTCTTTAGATTCAGAATAGGAACAACATCTAACGCATCTCTGGCCTGGAGAATCCCGCGGCCAAGTTTCTCTTTATTGTCATCGTCAACTGTTTTGGCAGACTGAAATAGTGCATGTCGAACCGCTTCTACTCGGTGCCAGTCATGAGGCAGAGAGTTCTTATATTTTTCAAACCAAAGTGCGGCTGCCGCTGCAATCTGAGGGGTTGCAGCTGAAGTGCCTTCCCCATTACTGTCAATACTATCTTGGCATCCAAATTTTGGCCATGGAATATTTGGTGTGTACGCAGATAAAGCCGAGGTCATGGAGCTGCGTGGCCCCCAATTGCCCTGTAAGACTTTTGAAAGGCCATAATATGGCTTCCAACTTGCCATGGCACCGCACGCTGCGATCGTGCGGTGGTAACGGGCAGGGTATACGACATGGTGGGTCGGCAAGTCTTCAAAATTGTTGCCGGCTGCGGCCACAATACAGATGCCAGCTTCATATGCCTCATTCACGGTCTCATTCCATAGCGCAGACGGCAGTCCGCCCATACTTATGGAAACAACATCACATCGCGTTTGAATCGCGTACTTCAGCGCCTGAGCAAATGCACTCGTCCAAAACATGACCACTGAACTTGCGATACGTAACGGAACGATGTCGGCTTGAGGGACACCGCCGAGGTAACTATTATTGTTTTTAGGAACTTTTCCGCCTGCTAGAATCCCCAGTGTTCCCGTTCCATGTCCGGAATTATCAAACAATGCTCGCCGGTTAGAATCCTGTGCGCTACCTGGCTGGTTGTCGCCATCAACGAAATTGCGCTCAAGAGCAATAAGAACGTGTTCCGGACGAGTTATGTGATTTTTGTCGTAGCCAGTATCGATATGTGCAACTCGAGTGCGGGGATGTGCGAAATTGACCGCAGCTCGTGCGGAAGCCAATTGCGAATAAGCGTCTCCAAGATGCCATGCAAAACCGTTACCTGTAGCTCTATTTCCACTTCCATCCTGGGGATTCTCCTGACACCCAGAATCGACCGCGAACGGAATGTCTCCCGAGTTTCTCTCATTTAGGACTTTATAAGTGTGCGCCCAATCAGGTTCCGCATAAACGATGTCTGACTCGTTAATTCCCAGTTGTTGTGCCAACTGGTGATGCGCCGTATCCCATGGAGAAGGGCCAACCTGCTCAGGCGCATCTGCAACAAACCAGCTAGGAGCGCCGGAAACTCCAAGGCCCTTTCCCGCCGCTTCTTCAAACAGTGGTCTGAGGTTAACTTTAGCTTCTGCGGCAGACAGGCTGAATGATGGCCGAAGTTTTAACAACAAACGATTTGAGCTGTTATTCATCTAAATCACTCATTGCGCTGGAATAAGGTAGACGGTAATCGCGAATCGAAATTTCGCAATCAATCGGTCTCCTCACGTAATGGTTTGCGAATATGATGGGGTTGATTATTCGATGTCTCCGGTTCATTAAATTACTTTTGGTCATTCCATTCAAAAACTCCGAAATAGTTAGCGCATGGTTGAGAGTTGTGACATACCTTTTCAACGGAGGCTCTGTTGGATTACAACGTTTTGAGAAACTCGATCAAAGCTTTCTTGTCAGCGGCTGACAACTTCGTACCATAGAGATGCCCCTGATTACTATTGCCGGGAAGATTCGTATTGAACCTGAAGAATTGACGGCCTTCGGCTGTTTGAACGTTAGAAATGAAGCCTACCTGCTGGGGATCGTAGACATCGTATCCACGGTAGAATTCCCTTGGTCTCTCGGCCGGGTTGTTCAACAGGTCATGTAGAGATGGGACCGAACCGTTGTGCAAATATGGGGCCCGTGACCAAATACCATCAAGCGGTACCGCTACGTATCCATTTGTTTTGCGAAAATGTTGGTATCGCCAGTCATAAAGGTCTAGAGCGTGAAATTTCTCTACGGCTTGCGAAGTCCATGAATCCAATCGATGACGATCTGTGTCAGTTTGAATAGGCTGTCCTGTACTCTCTCCGCCTACGCTGTGGCAGGTAGCACATTCAGCCCTGAAGATTTGAACACCTTGGGTTGTCAACGTTCGGTCAATGCTGAAGGGATAGCTCGGTGGTTGCCAAGTCATGACGAAGTTCTGCATCCGTTGAAGGTTAGGTAGGTGAATAGTCTTATTGGTTGCTCCGTTACCGATCGCGGAGTTCAAAAAAACTTCACGAAGAGATGTGTTCAAACCATCCCAGTGAATGCCAAATCCTTTACGTTCCGTCCAATTCCACAGCGGCACCATATCAGAGTTACCAATAGTACCGTCGAAGCTAAAATTTAGCATCTGAATTTTGGCCGGATTGAAGGGATCGGCACGACCTGGACCCCAGTCTGGATTCTTATCCATCCAAGCAACCTGTTCTTTCTGTTTGAGTAATGCTTTTTTCATCTGAGTAATGATTAAATAACTATGGGCCAAAGTTTCAACAAATGATAATTGGTGAACGCGGTTGATTTCCCGCACGATGTTGTCTGCAGTAAATCGGGAATCAGCGGCACATTCAAACAAGAAACGAAGATAGCGCTGCAAGTCGAGCGTGGTTGTGGGAGCGCCGATTAGGAGTCTCGACTCGGCGCCCGGTCTCGTCCTCAGTGTTCCGACATGACATAGACCACAGTTGATACCAAGACGGCGGAACCCCACCGTCTTCACCGGCAAACCTACGGGAGCTTCCTTACCTGGCTCAGTAACGAAACCGAAGGCGTCATAACTTGTACTGCCCGAGGGCAGCTTCTCTGGAAACAGACGCGGCAATATGTACCACACCCAATACGGAATTCCGTTGGCGGCCTCAACTCCCACGGAGCCATATTTGAAGAGCTCGACATCAGACAAATACTCTGTAGGTACATCGCGTAACAGGTGATACCAAGTAGTGACACCTACAGGTATGAAAACTAACATTAAACAAAAGACGAACCGCAATATCTTGTTTCTCATATTTGGGCTCCTTAATTAAGCGCCTTGACGAGCGTTTTTAGAGACTTCTCTTTCAGCGCGTATTATGAGAAGCAACAGAACAAGCTCAATAATCCCAACACAAGAGTCGCCTGTTCCAAGGGACAAGAATCCAAATGGCATAAAACCGACGTTGACTCCAACAAAAAACGTTGTGGCGGGGAGGAGCCGGCCGATAATCAATAGCCAAGCATTTGCGCGGTAACGAAATGGGTCTTTAGCCGCAGGGATGTAGAAGCAGCTCAAAATACTCAGCAGAACACAATAATTAAAGAGCCATACAGTAGAAGACTCCGTCGTCCCTAAATTTAGTGATGTTAACAAAGCACCCGGATCGATCAACAATCCCCAAAATGCAAACGTCCAGTTGCCAATCGCCCCAATCCACACTACCAGCTTAAACCACTTTCGATATGTGCTCACTCAGACCTACCATTTAACAAAGTTCCTGAATTACAATGTCTTCAGATATTCCACCAGCGCATCCTTTTCCTCTTCTGTCAGTTCCGTTCCGTACAAGTGTCCTCGGTTGCTGTTCCCTCGAAGGTTGGTGTCAAATTTGAAGTATTTTTTCCCATTCTCTTCCGCGACATGCGAAACATAACCAACCTTCTTCTGGTCAAAAATGTCATTACCTTTAAAGAACAGTGCAGGTCTCTTTTCAGGTGGCTCTAGCAGGCCTCGCAGTGTTGGGACAGATCCATTATGGAGGAAGGGCGCACGCAACC
>JBKKAT010000593.1:0-6599 GCA_046714535.1 Acidobacteriota bacterium
GGACGGCGCTGTGTTATGGAAGTTTAAGACAGGCGCCATGCTGGACTTCGACCCCTGTGCGGATTCGGAAGGAATCTACTTTGGAAGCCAGGACGGCAATTTCTATAAACTAAATCGTCAGGGACAAAAACTTTGGGCTTTAAAAACGAGTCACTTCCTAACCAGTTCTTGTACGTTCTACAATGATCTGGTGATCACCACCGCATGGGATACAAATTTGTATGGTTTGAATCGTGGCACCGGGGAGGTTGTCTGGAAAAATTCTACAAATCAGCACAATTACGGGATTGGAGCCGTTGTAGGAGATTCACTTTTTTATGGAACGCATGACATGTTTTATCGCTTCGATGCCAGAACCGGAAAAACAATTTTTCAGAAAAAAGCAGCTTACAACACTCATCTGGTCGCTTTCCAGAATTTCATTTTTACCCAGGAAAATGGCATGACGAAAAGGTCGCTGGCCGGGGATGTGGTGAAGAACATTAAGTTTGATCCCAGTGTGGAATTCACCCCGGTGGTCGTAAAGGACTACATCGTAACCGCCGGTTCACAAGACACCTTGTATGGGATCTCTACAGAATTAGAGATTCTTTGGAAATTTCGCGCTAAAAATTCGTTTCAGTCCTCCGGCGCTTTTCAGAATGGAATTTACTTTATAGGAAACCGCGATTCGTATGTCTACGCCCTCCGGCTACCTGAATAAAGGGATTTATCTCTTTATAGGTCTGACGGTTTTTGTTGTTTCCTTCTTTAAAATCGCGGATCTTGATTTCTGGTGGCATCTCAGAACAGGCCAAATCATCTGGGATCAGAAAGAATTCCAATACACCGAGATCTACAGTTTTACGGCTCCGGGACGCCCTTACATAGATCACGAATGGTTATTCCAGGTGATTCAGTATCTGGTCTATTCTGTGGGTGGAGCCACCGGCATCATCCTTTTCAAGTGTTCCGTTCTCGCAACCATTTACCTGCTGATTGCGCGTTTTCTGCTGAAAAAAGGATTAAGTCCCTGGATCGTGGTGACACTTCTCCTGGTATCCATTGCCGGAGGACATTCCCGATTTCTGGAACGACCTGAAATTTTTACCGAGCTGTTGTTGGTTTGTTGCTACCTTTTGCTGCACAAATATGTTGAGACGAAGAACTGGAAATATCTGCCTGGTGTTATCCCGGTTATCCTGGTCTGGTCGAACATTCACGCCGCCGTCATACTGGGTATCATCTTGCAAGGCACCTTCATCGCCGGCCTGATTCTCGAGCGGATAGTAAAACGGTTTGGATATCCGGTTTTTTACGATACAGGAAAGCGCGAACTTGTCGCACTCTTCCTGCTCCTTCTGACATCCGTAATCGTTACCGGGTTTAATCCCAATGGCTTTGCCATTCTAAAGGTTCCCTTCGAATTGACAGGAATCATTGATTCAGGACTCCTCAACAATCAGGAGTGGCAACAACCTTCTCCGTGGCGATTTCCTTTTTTTTATCTGGGACTGCTGTTTGTGTTTTCACTTTTCATTATGAATGCTGGAAAGATTCACTTCGTGCATTTGTTATTCGGCGCTTTTCTTGGATACATTTCGCTGAAGTACGTTCGAAACGTCGCTCTCTTTTCGATGTTTATGCCGATTCTGATTTGGCCCTACCTCTCCGGCATTCTGGTTCGGTGGAAGCCGGCTATGGCCGCGCTCAGCGTGGCGGCGCTTTACTGGTTGATTGGATTGTCTCCCTTCGAATTTGGAACGGGGGAAGCGAGCTACCTTCCTGATCAAATCGTAAAATTTACCAAGGAAAAAAATCTAAAGGGAAGCATGCTCAACAGTTACGCCTTCGGCGGATATCTGATCTGGCACGTCTTTCCGGAACGAAAAATTTTCATCGATGGCAGGAATGAAGTGTTCTTACCTTTGCTCCACGAAATTGTGAAAGTCAGGGCCGATAGTCGTTTGTGGAAGAAATTTCTGGACAAATACGAGATTGAATATGCATTGTTGAACTACTTTGATGAGCTCGAGGAAGTGGTTGCTTTTGATTCTCAAAACCGGCCGATAAGAACGTATGCGCCATTCTCCTCAACCCATTTTCCGAGATCCAGATGGGCGCTCATTTATTGGGACGATGACGGAATGATTTTTGTAAAACGGAATGGGTTGAACGAAGCTTTGGAAAAACTGGAATATACCTCTGTTTTTCCTGAAGGAAACGCGTACCAATTGAGCCTTGTTAGAGGGGCAAAAGTAAATAAGAATCAGGCAATGGCAGAAATTTCGAGAAAGCTAAAAGAAGATCCACAGTGCAAACGAGCGCAGAGATTGTTAAATGAAATCCGCTAACTTATTTGCAAATTGCATAGTGCAATAGTTTTTCCTAGTCGCGAACCCAGCCGGGCAAAGCTCCAGCCTTGCGAGCTTCATCTTCAAGACCTTCGGATTGTTGTCTTGCATTTTCCAGATCTTGTTTTGCCTGCTCTAGTTCCTTGATGCGCTCTATTCTTTCGGACTCAATCAAAGGACGCTGAGCAACGCCATCGGATTCGGCGTAAAACGCGGTGGTTAGACTGTTGATCTCGCTTTGAAGCTCTTGTACTCGCGCCTGGGCTTCCTGCAATTGTTGATCCGTTTCCTCTTTTCGTGCGCGCCAGTACTCTTCGGATTGTGCGGGATCTTTTTCCTTCTTTTCGGTTTTCTCGGTTTTCGTATCTTCCGCAGCAGTTTCACCGTCAGGAACGGCAGTTGTCTCAATTCCGAGTTGTTTTTTTCGAATCTCCTCTATGTCCTGGTTCGTGAGCGTTTTCTTTGCCTCAACCTTTTCCCTTCTCTCTTTTTCCTTCTTGGCTGCCTTGACGAGAGGCGAATCCTCGGCAAACGAAACCGAAACAAATGCGATCAAAACACCGATCAAAAGAAATAGATTTTTCATAGAGAGCTCCAATTACCCTTGAGTATAATGCAAATTATTGAATATTGCATATTGAATATTGCATAAAAGATAAGATGAGCGCCTGCTTTTTTGCAATTTTCAATATGCAATTTGCAATATTTCTTATGATTTTTCGGTGCGCAGTTTTGTGATGGCCTGTTTCAGCATGGGCGCTTCGGGATGGTCAGGATAATACGTCACCACTTTCTCCCACATTTCAGCAGCGCCGGCGCGATCTCCCATGCTCATCCGGGCAATTCCCAGATTCATCAAAGTCTGCAAATGCTTCGGATCAATCGATAAGGACTTGTTGTATAGATCGATGGCTTTCTGGTATTCCCCCATCCACATGTGAGAAGTTCCAAGATCAGAGATCAAATTGATGTTGGAAGGATCGCGGACGAGAGCTTTTTCGTACCACTGTATGGCTTCGTGGTAATTTTTGAGATCGAAATTTAGATTCGCGATGGAGACGGTGGCTTCCTGGTTACCCGGATCTTTTTTCAAGATTTCCTGTTGTTCTACGATTCGGGACTTCAACGCAGATTCGTCGATCGGAGGGTGCCCCTCGGGAAGTTGACCTTGCTCCTGCGGCGCAGCAGCTTGATTTGAAGACGTTGTCATTTCCTGGGGCACAGGTGCAGACACTGTCTGCCGCGAACCACTCGAATTCGCGATTAAAACTCCTATGATCACACCGAGAACCATACCACCGAGAGCAAAAATTAAATTATCCTTTGACATTTCAGTTTTCTTCCGTTCCAGAGCATTGCATCACAAATGAGCATCGTATTTTATGATATTCTTTTCAAGTATTCCAATCCCCTGCGATGAAAAGAGCGCTTGTCCTTTCTGCTTTCATCTTCTTTTCAGTCATTTCCTGGAGCCAGGATGTCCGCGAAAACCTCAGAGTAGATCTGGTCAACGTTTATCTATCGGCAACCGACTCCAAAGGACGCTTCATCACCAATTTAAAGCAGGATGAATTGATTCTAAAAGAAAACGGAACGGCTCAGAGGATTTCGCATTTCTCCAACTTCGCCAATGAGCAAAGCGACAAGCTGGGAGAAAAAGATGTTCCTTTGACGATGGCGCTGGTGATGGATAAAAGTGAAAGCATGTCCGCAGAAATACAGGGCTCGAATAAGCTGGACATTGTGAAAAATGCTGCGTTCCGTCTCATGGATGAGCTCAAGGCAAACGATCGTATGACTCTGATCTCATTCAATGATATGCCGTCGCAAGATACTCAGCTGATTTCCGATAAGAAAAAGATCAGCACAGCCATTCTTTTTCAAAGCGTGGAAGGTGGCTATACCGCCCTTCTGGATTCTATCTACTTCGCCATGGAGAAACTCAAAGACGAACAGGGCAGAAAAATCATAGTTATCTTTTCCGATGGAGAAGACACGATGAGCCGTCTGAGATTGGATGAGGTCATCTCCAACCTTGTGGCATCCGATATCACGGTTCTTGCGTTCGGAACGATGGCGCTGGGCTCGAACTCCTTGCGGGGCAGGTACATTCTAGACAAACTGGCCGAAGCAAGCGGTGGTTATGCTTTTTTCCCATCAAGCCTTCGTTCGCTCAACGAGGTGATGGAAAAGTTGCGAGCTGGAATGCGCAGTCAGTATTCACTCGGCTATAAGCCGTTGAATGAGAGCCGCGATGGCGCCTGGCGCGTAATCGAGATCACCTGCAAGCGCCCCGGAGTGAAGTTGCGCTACCGCAAAGGCTACACCGCATCTTAGGACTTAACACAGAGACACAGAGACACAGAGAATCAATCAATCTTCTCTCTGTAGTGCTAATCGAGATCTTCGTGCTTTTAAACAAATTTAGAAAAATCAGGAGACAAACCGGATCGAAGGATAGGCCGGGTATTTTAAATTTAGCTTTACCTACTTGCATAGGTGAAGTCTGAATATCCAGCAATCGATCTCAGAACAATCGAAGTAAGCTCCGTCTGCGCTAGACTTCGACGGTTCTGAAATCGATTGTTGGACATTCTGCGGTTCACTCTCCGCTTTCTCTTTTTTGGTTGCGGGCTCTGGCCGCGCTGTGTCTCTGTTTGCCTCTGTGTTAAGTCTTCCGTTTCGCGGTGCGTTCGAGGACACGGATTTCGCGGCGCTTTGCTGCTTGATTGAACCGCCGTTTTTCCTCATCCGTTTCAGGAATAATAGGAGGGATCTGCACTGGCTTCCCTGTTTTGTCGATGGAAACGTAGGTCACATAGGCGCTGGCAGTGTGGCGCTGTTCACCGGTTAAAGGATTTTCTGCCCTCACTTTTACGCCGACCTCCAGGGAAGTACGAGCCACAAAGTTTACGGAGGCCTGGAAGATGAGAATCTCCCCGACATAGGCAGGGCTCAAGAAATCCAGTTTATCCATGGAAGCCGTAACAACGCTATTTCGACAGTGGCGCATAGCCGAAACAGAACCGATAATATCAATGAGTTGCATGACTCTGCCGCCGAAAACATTTCCGTGCGGATTGGCGTCGTTGGGAAACACGATTTCGATTACTTCAACCTGTGAATTCTGAACTGTCTTATCGGACTGTTCCATGAACCCTCCGTCGGAGATGTTTTGCAGTATGGCAAACTACATATTATATTTAGAAGGCGTATGACAACACAAAATAGGAACCAAAAGCCGGTGAAACAGCCGGAAGGGCGGTTTCAACAGATTTTCCGGAATTCATTCTTTCCTGGGATTTTCATTCTGATCATCCTTTATCTTCTATTCACCGGCATAAACCCTCCCGGTAACGAAATCTCTTATGCCCACTTCAAGAACGCAGTCAAAGAAGGACGAGTCAAGAGCGCAATCATCTCCAAGAACACAATTGAAGGTGACGTGATCGATGCCACAGGTAAGAAGGTTCGATATACAACGGTGGTGATCGAGGATCCACAGCTCACAAGCTTGCTGGAAGCCAAGGGAGTGGATTACCGGGGCGAGTATCGAAATTCAGGGTTGATGCAATTCTTGTTCACGTGGATTCCCCTGTTCATTCTTCTGATTATCTTCTGGGGATACATTTTTCGTCGACTGGGCGGTGCCAGCGAACAGGTAATGTCCTTTGGGAAAAACAGAGCGAAAATGTACACCGAGACCGAGGAGAAAATCACGTTCAATGAAGTCGCAGGTGTGGATGAAGCCAAAGTTGAAATGATGGAATTGGTAGAGTTTCTGAAAAATCCGGGCAAGTTTCAGAGACTGGGAGGAAAGCTGCCGAAAGGTGTTCTTCTCGTGGGACCTCCTGGAACCGGCAAAACACTTTTAGCGCGTGCGACTGCCGGTGAAGCAAATGTGCCCTTTTTGAGTTTGAGTGGTTCCGATTTTGTTGAAATGTTTGTCGGTGTTGGCGCTGCCCGAGTCCGTGATTTGTTTGATCGCGCTCAGAAAAAGGCGCCTTGCATTATTTTTATCGATGAAATCGACGCCATTGGACGTCATCGTGGAGCCGGCGGAATGATTGGCGCTCACGACGAACGGGAACAGACATTGAATCAGCTGTTATCCGAAATGGATGGTTTCGATGCGCGCAAAGGCGTTATCATTCTTGCCGCAACAAACAGGCCTGATGTTCTGGACACTGCTTTGATGCGTCCCGGACGTTTTGACCGCCAGATTGTGGTTGATGCTCCGGATTTGAAGGGTCGGCTCGCAATCCT
>JBKKAT010000594.1:0-3230 GCA_046714535.1 Acidobacteriota bacterium
GAGTAAGAAACAAGCATTCCAGCGTTTTCTGCGCTTCAATGGCAGTTCCGGAACCATCTCGATGATCGGCAATCTGGGTTTCACTGCGCTTTTGGTTCAGGCAATCCACCTTCCTTATGTATTCTGCAATTTGCTGGCTATCGGAATCTGCAATATAGCCAACTTCACGTTCGCGCATAACTTTGTTTTTCAGACTTCCGAAGCTGCCTGAACTGTTATTTCGGACGCTGACCCGGCGTTTTGGCGCTCAAAACGGTGACGTCCAAACTGCGCCATAAGTAGTAGCACGCGAGTGACCGGTACGGTTCCCATTTTCGCCCCAGTTTTATCATTTGATCGGGACTGGGAAGGGAGCGTTTCCTGTACGCTTTTTGGATAGCAGCGCGGATTCCATAGTCTCCTGTTGGAAGAACGTTCGGACGCCGCAGGGCGAACATCAAAAACATTTGAGCGGACCACACACCGATCCCTTTCACGCGAGTCAGATGTTCAATGACTTCCTCATCTTTCATACCGGGGAGTTGTTCGAAATTTACCTCACCGGTTCCTGTTTTTGCGGCGAGATCCCGTATGTAACTGAGTTTTTGTTTGGACAATCCGGCCTTTTTCATGGCCTCTTCTGTTAACGAGAGAACAGATTCCGGAGTGACCTTTCCTCCCGCCGCAAGTTCAAAACGCTCATAAATGGTTCGCGCAGCTCTTCCATTCAGTTGCTGGTACACAATTGCCCGCGCTAAGGATTCAAACGAGGGCTCCCGGTAACCCGGTTTCAGGAATCCTATCCGCTCAATAATTCCTGCCAGCACCGGATCGTTCGTTTTCAGATGAAGAATCGCTTTTCGCAAAGAATCGGACCGCACTTTTCAATCCTGTTTATGTTTTACATCGAAAATTCGAATTTGCCCTTCGGCTCGCGGCTCAAAAACCAGGGAATCTTTCAGCGCGTAAAGATCGTCTTCCATAAAAACAGGAATCACCGGTAGATCCTGCATCACAATTTCTGCCGCCCGGTTCAGCATTTTTTTCCTTTCACGATCACTAAGCACCTGGTTGTGTTGTTCGCAGATACGATCCAGTTCCGGATTTGAATACCCGCCATAATTTCCCATACCATAGGCCCCGTCCGGAGTGTGAAGATTAAATTCGTAGAATTCTCCGGCGTCACCACTGCTGCAATCCCAGCCTACGAGAAACAGATCACTTTTCCCTTGCTCCGCAAGCTCGTAGACGGAGCTCCGCGGCAAAGAATTGAGTTCAAGCCGGATCCGTATCTGTTGCAGTTGATCCTTCACAAACATCGCTTCTCTTACGCGCGATTCACTGAAATCGAATCGCGAATCAAATCCATTCGCAAAATTCGCTTCTTCCATGAGCTTTTGTGCGGAAGGAATGTCATATTCCGGCGTCGCAATCGAGGGATTGTAACCGAAAACAATCGGCGCAACCGGTTGCGTGGGCACAGATCCGTAACCTTGCAGCACCTTTCGAACCAGTTCGGTCTTATTAATCGCCAGCGTCATCGCTTTCCTGACTCGAAGATCTTGAAATGGATTGGCTTCATCTTTTCTCATATGAAATCCAAGGTAGTAAACCGCTAAACCATTTCTGCGGATAACCTGGATGTTGTTGACAGGTCCCTGGGCCATGTAGGATGCAATCGAATAAATGATGTCCGCCTGACCCGCGGTGAGCATTTGCCAGCGCTTTCTGGGATCCGGCACGGATATGAATTCAACCGATTTAAATTCCGGCGTTCCTCCCCAGTAGTTTTCGTAAAACTTCAGTTCGATATGTTTCTCTGGATCCCACAAAGTCACACGATAGGGTCCGGTTCCTAAAAACGGGAAAGGACCGGTTTCCTTTTTGAGGAAAACATAAAGAAAAGGAAGCTTGATCGGAAGTACATAAGGTGTTTCCGTAATCAAATCGATCGTTAAGTTGTCTACCGGCACGAACTCTTTTACCGGCCGCAGAAAGTTGGAAGTCTCGTAGCCTGCATTCTTGATATGTACGAAGGACTGGCGGACGATTTCGGCAGTTAGAGGAGTTCCATCATGAAAGCGAACACCTTTCCTAAGATGAAAACGCCAAACATCCGGTTTCGGATTTTCCCAGGAAACGGCAAGGCCAGGTTGCAAATGAAGATCCTTATCCAGCGAAACAAGCGGCTCAAAAGCATTAAATAACACTGAATCCGTTACGGAATCGTAATCCTGATTGGGATTTTGAGTTTGTGGGGAGTCCCATAAAAGGATGGTGAGGGAATCATCTTTCGGTCTTTCTCCTGTTCGTTCACAAGCCATCAAAGAAAGAAGAAAGAGAACCGGAAAGAGAATACGCTTCCTTAACCTCATCTCTTATGATCATATATGCATTTGAGCATTTTCAAATACAAAATGAGCGCCCGGTTTTCAGCCGGTTTTCCCGTTTGGAAGATTATGCATGGTGTAAATTGGAAAGCGATACTGATCGGCTGGGGAATTGATACCGCCGCCACCACGAAATTTATGGTAGGCCTTTTTCTGTTTATTGGAATCGCTTACGCAGCTTCGGGAAATCTTGAGCGACTTGAGGAGGTTTTCAATTCAAAAGATATTCTTCTGTACCTGGTTGTGTTCGGCTTATTTTTCACGGTGCTGGGAGGATATGCTGCTGCGCGTATCGCTGGTCAAAGAGAGATTTTCCATTCCGCAATGGTGGGAGTGCTCAGTGAGCTGAGTGGAATTGCCTGTTCTCGTGTCGGGTCAGAACCGGCGCCCATGGATTGGGTCACGATGATCTCCTATTTGCTGACGATTCCTGTTGCGATTCTGGGCGGTTTTGTCCGCGCACGACGGATTTTCTGATTCTATTCGGCAGCATGATCGAGCGCATAGAGCGCAATAAAGAAAACACCGGCGGTGAATGCCGCCAGCAACGCTCCTTCGATCCAGAGAAGTCCCGTATTTCCTGTGCCCAATGTTGCGAACCGGAATAAATCGGTCAACCAGGTCACCGGATTTACGCGGGCGATCCATCGAAACCAATTCGGCAGTGTCTCCAATGGGTAGAACATGCTGCTGGCGAACATCAACAATATGTAACAAAGGCTGGTGATGGTGTTAAAAATATCCATCCTCCGGATTCGCAATGCGAGGGAAGCAAAGAAGAAAAACCACGCAGCTGTGCCGATCGACGTAAACAGAAAGGTCCATGGCGCAAACTCATCTCTGATACGAACATGCAGAATC
>JBKKAT010000595.1:0-3877 GCA_046714535.1 Acidobacteriota bacterium
AAACGTTGTCGGATCGTATTCGTATTTGTATGTGCGTCCACGGGGAGTAGAAAAGGAACTCAAAAGTTTTCGTCCGTTCTGCGTGATGACATTGTAGTTATAGGTTACGTTGGTTCCATTGATCCACGGAACTGTGATGCTGGTGAGCGTCCCTGAAGTGGTCCAATTGAAAAAAATGCTTTGTTCAGATGCGGTGTTGCACGCTTCACGCAGTTCGCGAGGCCATCTATGGCCGGATGAGTCCTGCGCATAAATGATACACGTAGTGACGGGACTCGAATTACCGCTTCTGTATAACGACCAGTACTCGGCATGAATTAAAGCTCTGCCATCGCGGGTATCACTGGTCGTGAGATAAAACTGTAATTTGACCATGTCGGGGCCAGGAGAAGTCGTTTCATAGAATTGAGTTCCTTGAGAATCTGTTTCCCGGCGGAAAATCCACATGGACTTTGAAATCATTTGTTCTGGATGTGAGGCAAGTCGACCGGTGTCTGTGTAAAACATATGGCGGCTTCCGTCCGGAAGCTCCAATACCGGGTTCACACCGTTGTAATCCCAGAGGCGTCCGAAGTGGAGAGACCAGCCTAGACCGAGGTACTCGTCGTCAATCGTATCGCCGTAGGGGTTACACGAGCCACTAATGGTTTCCTGTCTGTAGATTTTGCTGCTGTATGTGCGCGTTATTAGTTTCGAAAAATTATCAAATGCCTCATAATTTGGAACACGGATATCACGCTGCGAGATGTTCAAACCACCTGTAAACAGGTTGATTGATTCTTGTGGAAGAATACCGTCATAGGCATGTCCCGGGTTATATCCAGGTTTCTCATATTCATGCTGGGGTTCAACGGCAGCAAATGCAGCTCCGGTTAGAAACGAAACAAGAAGAGAAACGACTAAGGCGAGAAGCTTCATATTCTAGGACCTCCCAGTTGTTTAACGTCCTAAAAGAACGGCCCCCGCCATTTACTAGGTTTAAACAAACGGCTCTTCTTAAAGATTATATTCCTAATACTGAAATGACAAGTTTCCGAACTTTCAGGGAGTCAATTTGATTTTTGTAACAAATGCATCGTGTGAAAAGGAATTGCCTTTCTTTGTTGATTGAGATGGATTAACCAATGGAAAATCATATGACGACGTGCGACCGCATACAGTGATAAATTCACCAAACACTTTTATTGCTGTAGCAGTTTCTTGATTTGTACCTCCTAAAAAGGTAGAGAAAATGAAACCGCTCCCTGAACTGCTGATACCAGTGACAAATGCGTCATCCCCGAATTTATTGAATTGCTGAAGCGACTCGAACACCGGAAAATCAGGAGAATTCGTTCTGCCCGCAACGTAAACGTTTCCAGAAGAATCCAACGAAATGCTGCTCGCATTATCAGAGATACTTCCTCCAAGATAAGTGGAGAATAGGATTTTTGAACCTCTACGGTTTAGCTTTATAACAAATGCATCGAAGTTTCCTTTGATTGAATCTTGAAGAGGATGAACCAATGGAAAGGACTCCGAAGTCGTGTAGCCAGTGATCCAGATATTATGAGACGAATCAACAGCAATGCTTTCAGGTCGGTCCTGTCCTCCTATCAATGGGTCACCGTCTCCTCCGATGAGAGTGGAGAAAACCAGCCTGGAGCCAGAAGAATTTAGTTTTGATATGAAACCATCGTTAATACCCTTAACTTTGGATTGCAGTGGCCGGCGCAAAGGAAAATTACGAGAAAGCGTTTGTCCGGTAACATAAACTTGTCCACTATCATCAACCGTCAGGCCGGTAGCAATATCGTCGTCTCTTCCACCGAGAAATGTCGAATAGATGATGGTCGACCCATCTGAGCTCACTTTCGCCACGAAGGCATCTGCTAAACCACCGATAGACGGTTGTAGCGACCTCGTGACCGGAAAGTCTGGTGAATCTGCACCTCCAGTTATATAGATGTTACCGGTTAAGTCCAACGCTATAGCATTAATAACGTCTCCACCACTACCACCGAAATAAGTGGAAAACACAAGTCGTTTGCCATTGGCCGAGAGCTTTGTGATAAAAGCATTCACTTCACCATTCAGCTTTGGTTGAATTGCCGACTTCACGGGGAAGTTGGACGATGACGTTTGTCCTACAACTATCACTTGCCCTTCTGAATCAACCGCGATTCCAAACCCTGAATCCAGATTTCCCTTTCCCCCCAAAAATCTAGAATAGATCAAAGAGCCGGAAGGGCTAAACTTAGAAACAAACGCATCTTGCTTACCTTTTCTTTTTGATTGAAACGGCCGCCTTGTAGGGAAACCACGCGATGTCGTAGAGCCTGTGATATAGACATTTCCTTCAAGATCCACGGCAACAGCATTAGCCCGGTCATCCAGGGATGCACCCTGATAGGTTGAATAAGAAACTACCGGATCAATGATTAAAGTTTTGTTCCTGTCATAGTCTCCTAGTCCAAATTTGATGTTAGCTGATCTTTGTTCGAACCATGACGGAACGAGTTTCTTTTTGCCGTCAACAAATTGGTACGCTACAGGTTTCTTTAATCTTATCTGATGGGTTGCACTGGAGACTATCAGATCACCACTCCTGTCTAGCTGACTCCGAACGTTTCCGAAGTGCAATTGAATGAGACCCGGCTCTGCTCCCGGCCGAATTTCAAAATCAAACTCAAGTTCATTTTCTTTTTGGTGGAATATCAAATCAATTTCAGGATATATCTCGACATACTTGATCAACTGGTAATGTTGAACTGACGTATACCAGTTAGCCGGATTCGCTCCCAAGAAGTAGTTACTTGACGCTCCGATTTGGTTGGCGCCTACAATCTTTGCATTCTCGTTGCCGCGATGGCAACGCATTTTTATGAACTCCGTCACATCACTTGACTCGTCTTGCCATTGCCAAATAACTCCGGTCTGCGTCATAAAAACTGTCTCGATGGAAGAAACTCGATAGTAGAAAAGCAATTCCGGATCTGTCTGCCCCACGTTACGCACAAACCCATCAGGGAATGCATCCTTATTCAACGGCAGGGCTCTGGTCGATACGAGATCGCCACCGAGCAATTCTTTTCCGTTGTAAAAAGACGCAATAATCAGTAACCACACTAACAGTACAGCTTTGGTTCTCATTACATCACCACCGAACTATCTACTCGATAGTCGTACAGATATCGGATCTCAGTATACAAGGACACGAATTGATGGCGCCATGAAGTGTTTGTCCCGGACCAAAGTTTCCAACGAATCCGACTATCGGTGATTCTCAAGGAACTGTTGGGGTGCATTCCCCACCTCGGCATGGAGGTTCAGCTAGCGCTGGACGGTTAACGTTAACCGCCAACCACGCTTTCCTAACAATTTGCGCATCGTAACCTGCTGCGATAGCCGCATTTATGGATGCTATTCGCGCCCCGTCCCAGTTAACATTTTGACCCATCCATTGGAGCGCATCGAACCAGATCTCAGCGGCTCTTCTGCGGGAGCTGCTTGGGGTACTTCCAATTGGCGGGTTTCCATTTGGCAGGTACGGAGAGGTATTACTGCCACTAGTCGGAACACCATTTACCAAATAATAGAAGAAATGTCGTAGGACACCAGCAGCCTTGTATTTATCATAGGTTCCGATATCGGACACCCAATAATCCAAGCTACCGTCTAGACTGGGCTTATCCAAGTGTATGTGTCTGCAAGCCGCCGCACCTACTTGAGCACACATTACCCAATCGCCTCTTGCAGGTTTCATAAACTCAATCATGGTCCCGAAGATGTCGGATGTTCCTTCGTTTAACGCTGGTCCGTCCGGGTAATAGTTGAAAAGTGTGAGCCAACTGGTTATCCCATGCATATACTCGTGGCCAACTACATCCACGCTTAC
>JBKKAT010000596.1:0-2642 GCA_046714535.1 Acidobacteriota bacterium
TTTGTATGGTGTGATGGCTTTTCTTGTGAGTCAACGGACACCGGAAATCGGTTTGCGAATCGCGCTGGGAGCGACGCGAACGAACATCCTGAAATCCGTCTTTGCAAGCGGCATGAAAAAGACGGTGATCGGTTTGCTGATTGGCGCTCCGCTCGCGTATCTAGCTACCACCGCGATTGCCTACATGTTTGTAGGTGTATCGTCAAAGGATCCTACTACAATTCTGGGCGCTGCTCTGTTTTTGCTCATCGTTACAGTGATTGCTGTCTTCATACCGGCATGGCGCGCGATGCGCGTGGATCCACTGGTCGCACTGCGCTCGGAATAGGGCGCAGGCATCATACTCTTAGCCCAACATGAGCTGATTTCTCCATAATTCGTGCGTTACTATATATAAGGAGGTTGATCCATGACCATAAGACGACTGGGAAATGACATCATTCAACAGCAAACTTCGGTTGAAACAAATAATTCGACGGCAACAGTATCACCGCAAGCAGCGCCCACTGAGAGTGTACAACCGGCGGTGGTGAGCGAAACCGAAAAAGCCTCACGGTTTCAGGAAACGGGCGTTCAAGGATTAGCGATGAGATCTTTCCTCGATGCGGCATTACCCGTCGATCTCAACATGGATCTGAAAGCTCCGAACCCAATGGCGGTTGCAGCAGATGCAGCGGCAAAGACGCTTTCAGCAATGAGTAACGAAGAATTATTGCAGCTGGCTGAGACACCGGGCGGCGAGCAGGCTCTTGCGACGTTTGCAAAGACGATCAAGGATGGCGGAGACATCACGCCGGCGGGACAAAAGCAGCTCGATCGGATCGGTGCAGCGCAATTTAAACCAGGTCCAGGATTACAACTGGATGTGGTTCCGGCCGAAAAAAGCGCTGAATACCAGGCAAGTTATCTTCGTGCCGTTCGGCGAACGATGATGGAATCTCCAAGTTTTGCGAAGAACATGAACGAGATTAACAACGGGACGCCACCCGTAAAAATTTTGTTGGGCAGAAATTTGCCGAACCGTCTCGATTCCTTTAATGAAGGAAAACAGCAAATTCTGGATCTGTCCGATCTGGAAAAAATGCCTGCCACACCACCTTTGATTCATCCGGAAAGCACCACTCAAGGTCAGGTTCTCTCCCACGCAATGAGAGAGGCGCAAGAGGCCGCGAAACAGAAGCTTCATGGGCAGCCCGATTTGGAGGCAGCTCATAAAGCTGCGGTGAAAGCTGAAAATGAATACCGCGCGGACATAGGTCAAAAAACAATGCGCCTGACAGAAAAGGATGAAACTTTTATTGAAACTCCTCCCTTGGGAAGTACGATCCTGATTCATTATGACGATGGTCATTCGGATGGTTTGTTGTTTGATCAGAATGGTAACTTGACCACAATCAATGGCAATATTTTCATACCATTTTAATCAAGCTCCGCAAGAAAGCCGGCGGCGGACTGGAAAATCCGCGATCCATGATCACCGAGTATTTGCTTTCTTCATAAGGTCGGTACGATAAGAGCTGTTGGATGGCGGCGACTTCAGTATGCCGGATTCCTGCAGTAATTGCGCCGCGTGGCGCCACTGTCGTTGATCCATGATCCCAAATCCAAAGGTCGAGGGCCAGATCAGTTTATTTACTTCTGTCATCATCCATCGCATTCGTTTGTGATCCAGATTCGGCTCGATGGATAGAACGATGTTGACGCAATCCTCGGGATGATCGCGGCAGTACATCCAACCCTTCCGCGAGGCGCGGAGAAAAGCCACTGCATCCTCTTCGTGATTTTCTGCGAGCCATTTCTTGCGGGCATAAATTCCATCCTGAGGCATTCCTGCACCAATTTCTTCTAAGCTGATCTTTACAAGATCTGAAGGGGAATAATTTTTGCCCGTTTTGGGATTTTTCGCTTCCAGTACCTGATAATACTCGTTGTATGTCATCGCCTGCGCCGCATCGATTTTTCTTTCCAGAAACAGATTCATGTCTGATGTCTGCTGAACGATCGTTACATCCCCGGGCTTTTGTGGATCGATTCCAGCTTCCCTCATTGCGGCGAATAATCCAATTTCGTTTCCATGACCCCACGTTCCAATCTTTTTCCCTCTCCAATCTTTTGGGCTTCTGATTCCGGAATCTTTCCAGGAAATTTCCAGAGTTCCATTCCTTTGAAAAATTTGCGCAATATTCACAAGATCCGCTCCTTCTTCAATGGAAACCAGGACCTTGGGTAGCCATGCTACGCAAAGTTCCGCTTCACCTGAATTGACGACGTCTTGAGGAACAATATTCAGAGCACCTGCGCGGATGGAGACATTCAGACCTTCTTCTTTGTAAAAGCCTTTCGCTACGGCAGCATAGTATCCTGCAAACTGGGTCTGCGCAGACCACTGCAATTGAAGCGTTAGATTTTTTGGATACTGTTCATCGGCAAACAGCGGGCTGAATGCCAGCAGCAGAATTATCATCGTGCGGAGTTTTAAAAACATTCAGTCGTTCCCTGCTTCTTCAGTGGAAGTAGGTTCTGTGCCGGAAGTTGGGGGTGGTTCCGGTGGGTGATTCACCAGTTCAATTGCTTCTTCTTGCGTTCCGGCCATTTTGATATAGTTTTCAAGGCGTGAAAGTTTGATGACGGTTTCCACACGT
>JBKKAT010000597.1:0-5131 GCA_046714535.1 Acidobacteriota bacterium
AATGGTATTCAATCACTCGCACATTTTCATTCTCTAATATCACTTTGCAATGGTCAGGCGCAATTTTCACAATGTCATCCGCTGCATAAACCGTAGTGCAGATCGCTGCGGCAAGAAACAGCATTCCCAGCGTCAGTGTGGTCTTTCCCATACTCCTCATGTTTTTCCTCCGAAATTTCAGAATGGTTAAATGAATGGATCGTTAAAAGAAGTTGTGAATCTTTGGTGAACCCAGAGCATGGCGACTATAACACCGGGAAGAGAATCGTTCAAGTTTCGTCAGTATCGCGTGCTATCATCATGCACATGAAACGCATGCTCCTCTATCTTCTTATTCTCGTTTTGTTTTTGCCTTCCTTTCCTTATGCTGCGTCGCGCAGACCAGTGGAAGGGAAGCAGGCTATGGTGGCATCGGTTCACGAACTGGCGTCGGTTGTTGGAGCTGAGATCATGCAAAAAGGAGGAAATGCGATTGATGCCTCGGTGGCCGTTGCTTTCGCGCTTGCTGTCGTTTGGCCTGAGGCCGGCAATCTTGGTGGCGGCGGATTCATGCTCATTCGCAAGGCTGATGGTACGGAAGAAGCAATCGACTATCGCGAACGGGCCCCTCTTGCTGCAACGCGCGATATGTATCTCGACTCAAAAGGAAATGTGATCGAGAATGCATCCACGATTGGACACAAAGCTTCAGCCGTTCCCGGCACAATTGCTGGTCTGGCGCTGGCGCTTCAGCGACATGGAAAATTGCGCTGGAGCGAATTGATCGAACCCGCAAGAAGACTTGCTGAAAAAGGTTTCCTTTTAAGCGCCGTCACAGTTGAAAGAACTTTGAAGCATGAAAAGACTCTAGCTATTTTTCCCGAAACCAAAAGAATTTTTCTGCGAAACGGAAGACATTATGAGCCCGGCGAACGATTTATCCAGCCGGAGTTGGCCAGGACACTGGCGCGAATACAGAAACAGGGGCCGCGTGAATTTTACGAAGGGGAAACCGCTGCACTAATTATCAAAGAGATGAAAGAGAATGACGGTCTGATTACAGCAAAAGATTTGAAAGAGTATGAGCCCACGATCAGAAAACCGATTCATGGGACTTACCGCGGCTATGAAATCATTGCGATGCCGCCCCCATCTTCGGGCGGGATTGCTTTGATTGCAATGCTGAACATGCTGGAATCTTTCGATCTACCGTCAACAGGATTTCATTCCGCTTCTCATATCCATGCGCTGGTGGAAGTCATGAAACGGGCTTTTGCAGACCGGGCGGTCTTTCTGGGTGATCCTGATTTTGTACCCGTACCTGTAGAAAAACTCATTTCGAAAGAGCATGCTCTCTCGGCAGTCAAAACGATTGATCCACGAAAGGCGACTCCATCGAGCAGCATCAAGCCTGCAACGATCGAGACGAAAGAATCTCCCAATACAACTCATTTTACTGTGATCGATGCCGATGGAAATATTGTGGCCAACACTTACACGTTGAATGACAGTTTTGGTTCAGCGGTTACAGTGCGTGGCGCCGGTATCTTGTTAAACAACGAGATGGACGATTTCACGCCGAAGCCGGGAACGCCCAACTTTTACGGTTTGATGCAATCAGAATTGAATGCAATCGCGCCGCGGAAGCGACCACTCTCATCCATGACGCCGGTGATCGTACTGAAAGAAGGCAAGCCCTTTCTTGCACTGGGAAGCGCGGGAGGACCGGTGATTATTAGCGCCATTGCTCAGGTAATTCTCAATATTGTTGATTTTGGTATGAATGCGCAGCAAGCCATCGATACTCCACGGTTTCACCATCAATGGATGCCGGACGAGATTTATTTTGAGCCATTCGGTTTGAATCAAGATACACAAAGGGCATTGGAGTTTCGCGGCCACAAGGTCGCCAAAAAGTATTTCTTTCGTGAAACCGAAAATCTTGGTGATGTGCACGCAATCCTGGTCGATCCCAAAACGGGCGCGCGTCTGGGAGCGTCCGATCCACGTAGAGGCGGAGCCCCGGCCGGTTATTGATCCACCCACTAACCCTTTTCCGCTGTTATACTCAAAGGTATGAACGCAAACGATAGAAATAAGAGACGTTTTCTCCTCATGCTTGTTTTGTCTTTTCTTTGTCTGCCCTGGATTAGCGAAGCAACCGTAAATGTGTCGGTGGGAGTGAACACGGCTGATTTTCATTTCCTTGCAGATCATGGGGACTGGGTGACTTCACCAAGATATGGAAGGGTATGGCGACCATCTGTCGTTTCTTCCTGGCGCCCTTTTGATCATGGTGATTGGGTCTGGACAGATCAGGGATGGATGTGGACCTCCTATGAGCCTTACGGTTGGGCCGTTTACCATTACGGGAACTGGCACCATGAACCAAGGAACGGCTGGGTTTGGATCCCCGGTGATGAGTGGTCTCCCGCGCGCGTAAGCTGGGTTACCTAAGGAGACCATATAGGCTGGGCTCCGCTTGCTCCGCGAGGAGTGAATTTGCCTGATCCGTGGGCAAGAAGCAGGGTCCGTTATTGGATTGTGGTGGAGAGACGAAACTTCACCCGTGAAAATGTATTTCAGTTCCGGATTAAAAAAGCCCGCCACCCCGGATCAAGGATCCATATTGTTCGCACTTCACCACGGATTATTGATGTGGAGCGGGTTGTAAACCGCAAAATTTCGGTGGTGAAAATTAATACTGTAGAAGTAAAGGGCGGATCAAAAGTGTTTCGTAGAGTCCAGTACGCGCCGGATGTGGATGCCCGGATTAAGGTGCACAGAACTCGCGTAGAAAAAGATGTTGTCAAAGTGAAAGTGAAGAAGGACACTGCAAAAGTCGACGTCAAAGAGAAGTCAAAAACCAAGAAGGGTAAAGAAGCAAAGAAGACGAAAGTAAAGGTGAAGGAAACGAAGAAAAAGAAAGATAAGAAAGAATGATTTTTGCAGGTTATTGCTGATCGAATCTTGCGTTGCAGGCGAGACGCCTGCGGTCCATAATGCCGGCGAGTACGCCGGCGCTCCATAGAACCTTCTCTCTTGAACTTCGTATTAGACTTACAGTCAAGGGGGTTCCTTTTATGAGCCTGGAATTAGCCATCGAGAATCTGTCGAAAACTTATCCGAACGGCGTGAAAGCGCTCAAAGATGTCAGTCTTTTGATCCCTACAGGAATGTTCGGTTTGCTCGGGCCGAATGGCGCGGGAAAATCAACGTTGATGCGCACAATTGCCACTTTGCAAGAGCCTGATTCGGGGAAAATTTGGTTTAATGGAGTGGATGTTCTCAGAGAAAAAGACGCGGTTCGGCGAATGCTCGGTTATTTGCCGCAAGAATTCGGTGTGTATCCGAAAGTTTCACCGGAAACGATGCTGAATCATTTTGCTATTTTGAAAGGAATTACCAATCCAAAGGAGCGCAAAGAGGCCGTCGAGGCATTGCTGCATCAAACCAATTTGTGGGACGTTCGAAGAGAGAAGCTGGGCAATTTTTCAGGAGGGATGAAACAGCGATTTGGAATAGCGCAGGCGTTGTTGGGAAATCCCAAACTGATTATTGTCGATGAGCCAACCGCGGGTCTCGATCCTGCGGAGAGAGTCCGGTTTCACAACCTGCTTAGCGAAATCGGAGAAAATATCGTGGTGATTTTGTCTACGCATATTGTAGAAGATGTCAGCGATCTGTGCAGCCGCATGGCGGTCATTTCCCGCGGAGAAGTTCTGTTAACCGGCGAGCCCCTGAAAACGATTGATAATCTGCGGGGCAAAGTATGGAAAAAAATCATTTCCAGAGCAGAACTCAACGAGTACGAGACGCAGTTCCACGTTATTTCCACGCATCTTCTCGCTGGCAAGACGGTCATTCATATTCTCAGCGATTCCCAGCCGGATCAGTCTTTCAGCGAAGTTTCTCCTGACCTGGAAGATGTTTATTTTTCCACACTAAAAAAGAGCGCCTGAGATGTTCAAGGAAATTCTGCTCTTTGAGTTTCGTTATCAACTTCGCCAACCCGTGTTTTTGATTGCAACCGCGCTTTTCTTTCTTTTAACTTTCGGAGCGATCACCACCGATTCGATTTCCATTGGTGGAGGAATCGGGAGTGTGAATCGTAATGCGCCTTTTGTGATCATGCAGATTCTGGGCGTGTTCAGCATTATCGGAGTTTTCGCTTCCACAGCTTTTGTAGCCGGCGCCACCTACCGGGATATTGAATACAACGTTCAATCCCTGTTTTTCTCCACGCCCATCACGAAAGCCAGTTATCTGTTTGGACGCTTTCTGGGAGCGACCTTTGCCTCTTTTGTTGTGTTTTTAGGAGTCGTGCTGGCCATTATAGTTGGGAGCTGGATGCCATGGCTGGAGCCAGAGCGCATCAGCCCTTTTTCAGCGGCTCCGTATGTGTACTCCATGCTGATGCTCGTCCTGCCTAATCTTTTCCTGACCGGCGCGATTTTCTTTTCGCTTGCGGCTCTCACCCGGAGCATGCTTTATACATATGCGGGAGTAGTTGCGTTTTTTGTAGCTTATGCCGTTTCCGGACAGCTGCTGACCGATATCCAGAATGAAACCCTCGCCTCGATTTTGGATCCATTCGGTCTTAGCGCCGTTTCTGTTGCAACGCGCTACTGGACCGTGTTTGAAAAAAACTCAATGGTGCTCCCTGTTGGCGGAATCCTTCTTTACAATCGTTTGATCTGGCTGAGTGTTGCCGCAATCGTACTCCTGGTTGCCTATGCGCGCTTTCGTTTTACAACTGTTACTACTGGAAAAGGAAAAAAGAAAAAGCTGGACGTTGAGTTGCCCGATACTGTTCAACCTGTTGCGCGAATCCCCGGAGTTCTTCAAGACTTCTCCCGTGCCGCTTCCGTTAAACAGTATTTCTGGCAGACAAAACTGGAGTTTTTGGGAGTATTAAAGAGCGTGCCGTTCATCGTGATTTTGTCTCTTGCATGCTTCAACACAGTCGGCGGCACGTCCGGACTCGAACAAATTTTCGGGACTTCTGTTTATCCGGTCACTCATCTGATGCTCAATGTCATTTCCAGCAATTACCTGCTTTTCGCCTTCCTGATCCTGACCTTGTACAGCGGTGAATTGACCTGGAAGGAGAGGTCTCTGAACTTGCAGAACGTTGCGGACGCTCTCCCCG
>JBKKAT010000598.1:0-7256 GCA_046714535.1 Acidobacteriota bacterium
TGCCACTACGTTATAATGGGCGGCATGGGAAAAAAATCCAGGCCGCCGGAAGATGCGTTCGAAAGGGAACTCACCACCGATTTAAAAGATACCACGCCCGATAAACCGAGCGGAATGCCTCTTCACAGAAGGATTTTGCTGGGTCTGGTGATCGGTGTGATTGCAGGGTTGCTTGTGAATGCGTTTTTTCCCAAGGACCTGCCGAATGGCCAGAGTTCTCAGATCGAATGGTTCATTAAGAATTTCACAGAGCCGATCGGTCAGATTTTTTTGCGATTGTTGTTGATGTCTGTCGTACCACTGGTCTTCTCTTCACTGGTTGTGGGGGTAGCGGGAATTGGAGACATCCGAAGATTGGGCCGCATTGGTTTGAAAACGTTCGTTTACACACTCGTGATTTCGGCAATTTCTGTCGTGATCGGAATTGGTGCCGTCAATTTGATACAGCCGGGAAATCGTCTTGATCCGGGAACAGAAAAAGCATTGCAGGAAAGATATCAGAAAGATGCGAGCAAACACTTAGAAGATGCGAAGAAAGTAAAGGCGGCTGATTCGCCATTCATGACGGTAGTCAAAACTTTGATCCCCAGTAATCCCATTTTTGCCGTCGCTTCGGAAACGCCAAACATGCTTCACCTGATGGTTTTTTCCGTGATTCTAGGAATCGCTACAACATTGGTGCGGCCGGATATAACTGCGGTTTTTGTTGGCGCGATGGATGGTTTGTTTACCATATCGGCAAAGATCATTGATCTCATCATGAAGACCGCACCTTTTGCGGTGGCCTGCCTGCTTTTCAATAATGTTGCGCGGTTTGGCCTGGATTTGCTTCAGGCGCTCGGATGGTTTTTTATTACTGTGATTGCAGGACTCGCCGTCCACATGTTCATCGTCTATCCGATTTCTATTTCTATGCTGTCCCGTATTTCTCCCGTTGAATTCTTTCGCCGGATCAAAACGGTCATGCTGACGGCTTTTTCCACTTCTTCGTCAAATGCGACATTGCCGACCGCCCTTCGCGTTTCCGAAGAAAATCTGGGCGTGCCACGCGAGATTAATAGCTTCGTTCTGACTGTGGGAGCCACGGCCAATCAAAACGGAACCGCACTTTATGAGGGAGTGACGGTGCTGTTTCTTGCGCAACTAGCCGGATTGGAACTGTCGCTGTCTATGCAGATAGTTGTCGCCTTGATGTCCATTCTGGGCGGAATCGGTACAGCTGGAATTCCATCCGGTTCTCTTCCTTATATAGTGGTTATTCTGGCGCAAATTGGCGTGAATCCCGCCTTGATTGCGATTATCTTGGGTCTGGACCGGATTCTGGATATGTGTAGAACAACTTTAAATGTGGTTGGTGATCTGACTGCTGCAACCTATGTTGCTCGATCCGAAGGATACGAACTGTTAAAATCCCCAGATCCGGTTCCAACTCCAACTGTATGAATTACGAAGATCAACTCATCAATATCTTCCGGAATAAAGAAGCATATCTGGAAGGTCACTTTTTGCTCAGCTCAGGATTGCATTCTCAAAATTACATGCAATGCGCAAAAATTCTGCAGTATCCGGAAATTGCAGCGGATCTCGGTCGCCGCATTTATGAAAAATTGCGGGATACTGCTTCAGCTGTTGACCTTGTGCTAAGCCCCGCGTTAGGTGGCGTAATCATCGGACATGAAGTTGCGCGTTCGTACAATGTCCCATTTCTGTTTTGCGAACGGGAAGACAAAGTATTCAAATTGCGCAGGGGGTTTGAAATCAAACCGGGCCAGAATGTCGTGGTGATTGAAGATGTGATTACCACGGGCGGATCAACAAAAGAAACGATTGCTGTGGCCGAAAAAGAAAGCGCAAAAATTGTCGGGGTGGGCGCCATCGTGGACCGCAGCGTGAAGCCGATCGATTTCCCTGCTGTTTATGTTTCGCTTTTGAAACTTCCGCTCGATCAGTTTCGTCCCGAAGATTGCCCGCTCTGCGCTGAAAAGATTCCGGTTGTAAAACCAGGTAGCCGCCGGTCTATTTGAACAGAAGCTCGCAAAGACCGCGAAGGAAAAAGAAAAAACATATCCAATGCTTTGCGTGCTTTGCGATCTTCTGTTAAAAGGAGTTTTGAATGCCCCGTTTGAAAGCAGTGATCGCTTACGACGGCACTGATTTTCACGGATGGCAAACGCAACGCGAAGAGCCTACGGTTCAATCGACTTTGGAAAAAGCACTGCAGCAGATCTGCGGAAAACCGGTATCTGTGATGGGAGCAGGCCGCACGGACAGCGGAGTTCACGCATTTGCCCAGGTTGCGCATTTCGACTGGGATCATTCTCTGTTGCCCGACAAGTTGATTCTTGGAATCAATGCGATTGTTCCTTTCAGCATTCGCGTTCTTGAACTCGAAGAAGTGGCTGCCGAATTTCACGCGCGTTTCGATGCAAAATCAAAAATTTATTTGTACCGGATTGACCGGAACCGAAACTTCGATCCTTTTCATTTTCGTTATGCTCTCCATTATTATTCGCCGCTGGATTTGGATCTGGTCACCAAATGCGCAAAACTCCTGGAAGGGGAGCATGATTTCAAAGCATTCCAGGCCACCGGCACAGATGTGGTCGGCACACGACGCACCGTCTTTGGCGTGGAGGTTACTAATTCAGTAGAATCTCCGCTATTCGCAGCGCACCCCCATTTTCTCTATTTCCGGTTTCACGCAACTGGATTCCTCCGGAAGATGGTCAGATTCATGACCGGCACGATGCTTGAGATTGGTTCGGGCCGCAGACCTTTCGATCATTTGCATCTGGCGCTGGAAACAGGGGATCGAAATTATGTAGGAGTGCCGGCAGCAGCCCGCGGTCTTTTCCTGGAGAAAGTGATTTATTGAAGTCAGGGGCAGCATCTTGTATCATGACAATCGTGCTCGTGATCTTGCTCGTGATCGTGCTCTAACGGCAGTCGATCAAGAGTACGACCACGATCATGAGCAAGATCATGATTACGATGAATCGAAAAGAGAAACCCACTCTTAAGATATCTCCATGAGCAAAGAGAGCCCTGAAGAACTCCACCGGCAAATGGATCTGGAACGCCTGCCGGCGCACATTGCCGTGATTATGGATGGAAATGGCCGATGGGCGAAAAGCCGCCACTTGCCACGCGTTTCCGGGCACCAGCAGGGAATCAAATCGGTCCGCGAAATCGTCGAAACTTCTGCTCAAATCGGGCTTCGAGTCCTGACACTCTATGCTTTTTCTGTCGAAAACTGGAAACGTCCCAAAACAGAAGTCGATACTCTCATGCTTTTGTTGAGAGAATATTTGCACAAAGAACTTCGAACGTTGATGGAAAACAACATTCGTTTTCAGGTAATCGGGCGATGGCGGGAAATGGCAGACGAAGTGGTCCGGGATTTGGAATGGGGCATGAACGAGACGCGAAGTAATACGGGTCTCCTTTTTAATATTGCTTTGAATTACGGCGGTCGCACAGAACTGGTCGATGCTTTTCGGAAAATGTACGGGCAGATGAGAGCATCCGGCGAGGATTCCGAGTTGATCAATGAAGAAAGGATCAGTCAGCACTTGTATACCGCCGGTGTTCCGGATCCCGATTTGTTGATACGAACCAGCGGGGAACTCCGGATCAGCAATTTTTTGCTATGGCAAATTGCGTACGCGGAAATCTGGGTAACTGATGTTCTCTGGCCGGATTTCAGAAAACAACATTTGTATCAAGCCATTCTGGATTATCAAAAAAGAGAACGCCGTTATGGTGGTATCACGAAAACGGTGAACTTCACCGCAACCGAATGAAGCGAATCAATCGTGGATCGTAATCTTGATCGTTATCGTGATCGCAATCTCAATCTTGGGCTCATCCTTCATCAACTCGATCAGGTTCTATGATTAGGATTAAGATCACGATCATGATCATGATCCACGATTCTTTATGAAGCGCGTCCTCACTGCTCTCATTCTCATTCCGGCTATTGTTTATATCATTCAATTTGCGCCGCTTGCTGTTTGCATCGGTGTCATTTTCCTGGCTATGCTGCTTGCCTTACAGGAATACCTGTCGCTGGTGGGTGTTCCGGTTAGTTTTCGCGTTGTTTCGAGTTTGATTGCAGCAATTGCAACTCTGGCCCCTATGTGGCCGGAGTTATCTTTTGTCCTCTTAATTGGTGTGATACTCCTGTTGACCCTCGCGCTCTTTTCATCATTGGAGTTAGCGGCAGGATTTCGCGCGGCAGTTTCGGGTTTTTTCGGAGCAGCCTACGTGGGGGGATTGATGGGTTTTCTCATCGCAATCCGAATGGGAAAGGGGGGTGAGGATTTTCTGATGATGTTACTTGTAATCATCTGGGCAGGTGATTCTTTTGCCTATTTTGCGGGAAAAAGTCTTGGACGTCACAAATTATCCCCGGCTGTGAGTCCAAATAAGACCTGGGAGGGGGCCGTTGCAGGCTTTGTTTTCGGAATCGTTGCGGCTGTCTTATGTAAATTCGCATTCATTCCTGAAGTCCAACTGGTGCACGCAATCGGGCTGGGTGCTGTCGTTGGGATTGCCGGACAGATTGGTGATCTCTGTGAATCGATCGTTAAACGGGCTGCAAATGTAAAGGATTCCGGCGGAATCATCCCGGGGCATGGTGGGATGCTGGATAGAGTCGACAGTTTGTTATTTGGAGCACCCGCAATGTATTATTACCTTTCGTTTTTCCACTCATGAAGAATATTTCGATTCTGGGTTCCACTGGTTCCATCGGTGTCAATGCGCTTGATGTCGTAAGAAGGCTTCGGGACCGTTTTCAGATTGTCGGGTTGGCCGCAGGGAAGAATGTGGAACTGTTGCGCCAGCAGGCGCTCGAATTTCGTCCGAAAATTGTATCAGTCGCAGGCAGTCGGGATGCCGCCGATCTGCGACCCGAATTGGAATCGTGCGGGATCCGCGTGGTTTGTGGCGAAGAAGGAGCGGTAGAAGTAGCCACTCATCCGGATGCCGCGATCGTTTTATCAGCCATGGTGGGAGCGAAGGGCTTCTTGCCGACACTGAAAGCAATTTCCGCCGGTAAAGATGTCGCACTTGCCAATAAGGAAACGCTGGTGGTCGCAGGACCGATCATTTCCAGGGAAGTGGCTCGTCAAAACACACAATTGCTCCCGGTAGATAGTGAACACTCAGCAATCTGGCAGTGTTTGAATGGAGCAAAAAAGGATACAGTGCGCAAATTGATCCTTACGGCATCGGGAGGCCCCTTTTTGGAACGGGACCTATCCAGTTTTGACACGATTACAGTCAATCAAGCGCTTGCTCATCCGAATTGGCGCATGGGACGTAAAATCACAATAGATTCTGCGACTCTGATGAACAAAGGGCTCGAAATGATTGAAGCACATTACTTGTTTGATGAACCGCCCGAAAAATTGGATGTGATCATACATCCACAAAGTGTCATTCATTCCATGGTGGAGTTCATTGATGGATCCGTGCTTGCACAGCTCGGGATTTCAGACATGAGAATGCCGATTCAATTCGCGCTCACTTATCCTGAGCGTTGGGAAAACGATCTGCCTTCGATGAAGCTAACAGAAATCCGGAAGCTCGAGTTTTTTGAGCCTGATTTGCAGAAATTTCCCTGTTTGAAGCTTGCGCAATATGCGCTCAAAACCGGCGGAACGATGACTGCCGTATTGAACGCTGCGAATGAAGTTGCTGTGGAAAGTTTTCTTGCCGAACGGATTCCCTTTAGCGGCATTTGCAATATCGTGGAATCGACAATGGAAAAACATAACCCGGTCACCGATCCCTCTTTGGAGGATGTGTTGGAAGCGGATCTCTGGGCAAGAACGCACGCAACAGAATCGGTAGTTCACATGCAGACTTAAAAAAGTTAATGCAAATTGCATATAACATTTTTTATGCAATATTCAATACTTAATAAGGTGAATTAATGGGGCAACTACTCTCTTTTTTAGTCGTTATCGGAATCATTATTTTGATTCATGAGTTTGGTCATTTCAGCATGTCCAAACTTTTTCTCATACCAGTAGCCACTTTTTCATTGGGTTTTGGGCCAAGATTATTTGGTTTCCGCTACAGGGAAACTGAATACAAAATCTCCGCGATTCCTCTGGGTGGATATGTAAAAATTCACGGCATGGAAGATCAAGAGGCTGCGCCGGACGATCCGAATTCCTTTTATAAGCGGCCGCGATGGCAAAGATTTCTTGTGCTTTTTATGGGGGTCGGTTTCAACTGGATCCTTGCCCTGATTCTGATCACAACAGCTCTAACAATCGGTTTGCCTGTATCGGAATCCGTAGATATGCCCAGCCGGCTTGGCGCCGTGGTCCCTGGAAGTCCCGCTGAGAAAGCCGGTTTACAGTTGGGCGATTTGATTCTTGCCATCAATGGAAAGGAAACGCCGACGTGGGAAAAAGTATCACTTGCTACATTGTTGCATCCGGATGAAACCATCGTTGTACGCTACCAGCGCGGAGATCAAATTGCAGAAAAGCAAGTTTCGGTGGGGCGTAATCCGAGCAACAGCCTTGGGTACCTGGGAATCCATCCTTCGTCAAACGTAATCGTTCTTGCCGTAACTCCCCACATGCCTGCAGGAAAAGCAGGATTAAAGGCAGGTGACTTCATTCGCAGCATCGATGGTGTGGAGGTTCATGGAAACGAAAGCACAACAGCCGCTGTTCAAAGAACAGAAGGCAAGCCGATCAAGGTGGTTGTGGAACGCGTGGAAGGCGGGAAAAAAGTCACGAAGGAACTCGTAATTCAACCGGTAAAAGATCCTGCTTTAAAACGCTGGGTCCTGGGTTTTGCTCCGGGAGAGCCCACGAAGTTGCGAAAACTTCCCCTGGGAAGCGCGCTGAAAGAAAGCATCAGGACATGCAAAGACCATCTCCGGCTAAATCTGTTTTTTCTGTCCAGATTGATTCAAGGGAAGCTCTCTTTAAAGGCCACATCCGGTCCTTTTGAGATTGCTCGCTTGAGCGATGCAACCAGGCAAACAGGTTTTGTAGTGCTCCTGATGTTCATCGGAACAGTCAGCTTCGACATCGGAATTATTAATTTGCTTCCCATTCCTGCCCTCGATGGCGGACATATTTTTTTCTTACTGGTGGAAGGAATCTTCCGCAGAGAAATCAGCGTAAAGGTCAAAGAGCGGGTCACGATGGTCGGCTTCTTCTTTTTGATCTGTGTGATGGTCGTTGTGCTTTATTACGATGTGCTGAAGTTGTCTACTGTTCAAA
>JBKKAT010000599.1:0-4732 GCA_046714535.1 Acidobacteriota bacterium
CCGGAGTTTCCGCTTCGAAACGCAGGACCAGCGCCGGCTGAGTATTGGATGCGCGCACCAGCCCCCAGCCATCACCAAAATCGATTCGCACACCATCGACATCGATGATCGGATGCGTCTTTTGATAATGTTCTTTGACCGAGTCCACCACCAGGAATTTCGATTCATCCGGACAAAGCACGCGAATCTCTGGAGTCGTGTAGGTTTTGGGTACGTCTTTTAAGAATTCCGATAAAGGCATCTTATTTTCTGACAAAATCCGTAACAGGCGGGTAGCCGCATAAATGGCGTCGTCATAACCATAGTATTCATCCGCAAAAAATAAGTGGCCGCTCATTTCTCCTGCCAGGACAGCGCCAGTCTCTTTCATTTTTCCTTTGATCAGTGAATGACCGGCTTTCCACATGACCGGTGTGCCGCCCATTTTTCGGATTTCATGCTCCAGCGTTTTGGAACATTTCACTTCATAGATGATGGTTCCCTCTTTGCGGCGTTTGAGAATATCGCGAGCAAAAATCAGCAGCAGCTGATCTCCCCATAGAATCTGGCCATTCTCATCGACCACTCCCAGGCGATCGGAATCGCCATCAAACGCAAGTCCCACTTGCGCTTTTTCACGCTTTACCGTCTCAATCAAATCCACCAGATTCTCTTCAACCGTTGGATCCGGATGATGATTCGGAAAATTTCCGTCCGGTGTGCAGTAAAGCTCGCTCACTACGCAATCGAGAGATCGGATTAGGTCCGGGGCAAGCAGCGCGGCTGTTCCATTGCCGGCATCCACAACACAACTGACCGGAGAATCGATGCGGATACTTTTCCTGATGAAATTCTTGTACCGCTCAATCATGTCATCCACAACACTGGCAGTACCCTGACCCGAAATAAAATCTTCCGTCTCCATCATCGCCCGGATCTTCTGAATTTCCTTTCCGTAAATGGTCTCGCGTCCAATGCAGAGTTTGAATCCGTTGTATTCGGATGGATTGTGGCTGGCGGTGACCATAACGCCTCCATCCACCGGCAGTTGAAAAAGGGAAAAATAAAGAAGTGGGGTCGGCAATACGCCAACGTCTACCACATCACAACCGGTCGATAAAAGGCCTTTGATCAGGATCTCGTTAAAGCGATCAGCGCTCAAACGGACGTCGCGCCCAACTGCAATCGTTTTCCTGTTCAGTCTCTGCGCGTAGGTGCCGAACGCTTTTCCGAACGCGAGTACCACATCATTGGTGAGCTCAGAGTCCACCAGACCTCGCACATCATATTCTCTAAAAATGTTTCCGCTGACTTGCATAAGGTCATTAAGAATAGCTGAAAATAATTCGTTTTTGTAGGTGTCAAAATGATTATCTGTGTGAAAATGCTCTGCAACGTCACCGACGCTAAAAGAGCCTGGAAGCGTTTTGTTTGCAGATTTTCAGGAAAGCGGCATCGGACAACGGCAATTCCCGGAACTTTTCGTAGTTGTCTCGCATCGATGGCACCATCGGCGCAGGCCAGTCCGTGCCGAAAAGCACTCTATCCGACAACTCCTCCAATCGCGGAAAATATTCCAGTACCTTTGATGGCGGGATGCTGGAGATATCCATATAAACGTTCGGGAAACGTCGAACCAGAAAAATGCAAGTATCCATCCAGAGTGGACGTCCTCCGTGAGCCAGTATGATTTTCAATCGTGGAAAGTCGACGGCCACATCATCCACAAAGATCGGGTCGGCAAAACGATTGCGTGCGCCAACGAAGATGGATGTCCCAGTATGAAACATAACGGGAATCCCTTTCTCCTCGCAGCGATGATAAAGATAACGCAGCGATTCGTTCCCATTCAGGTAATCGTTCGGGAATACTGTCTGATGTGAGGGATGAATTTTTATTCCGGCAAGCTTCAGCTTGTCGAGCAATTCGTCGATACGATCTTCCTGCCCCGTTTTCTGCTGTGCATAAATCGAACCAAATGCGATCAAACGGAAAGGATCTTGTTTGGAGAAATGGGAGATGAATTCATTCACTTCATCGGTGAATCCCATGATATCCGGGCTAACGTAATTGATGAGGCCGGCCCGTTCTACCCCCTGGGCGTCCATGTGTTTGAGGAATTCCACCGGCGAATCCATCACCCGCTCGATCACGTCGAGATCCTTTCGGCTCTGCCGCATCCGCGACAGGATCTCCGGTTTCAACATCCTCCACGGCTGTACATGAACATGAGCGTCAATAAATGTTTCCATAACTTAACAGAGTCACAGAGAAAAAATATTCTTTACTCTGTGTCACTGTGCCTCTGTGTTAAGTTTATCGCATTTTTGCAGTTGAACTGTTGATACAGGTTGCAGTAAGATTCATAACACTTTTCAGTTTATGAATCCCGAAAGGATTTTAACAAAGGCACAAACCTGGAAGCGAAAATCCCATCGCTTATCCCTGGATCTGCGATTAAAATCGGTTACCGAAGCCGGAACATTTTTACGTGAGCATGGTGTAGTACTATGGAATGCTAAGGCGGAGCTTCCGAATCTCCTGGATGCGATCATCGGCCGCGTCGCCAACGGGCAGGAGCGGGTTTACGGAAAACCGGCGGAAAATTGTTACCGCTGGCGCGAACAGATTATGGTCCATCCTGAATTCTTAGAATGCCGGTTCTTTTCAAAACTGTCCACTGTTCTTCATCAGGATCTCTGGCCTTACGTTACCGTTTTTGCGCGCGCGAACCGCAAGAAGGGGGAAGAGGGGGAACGAATGTCCAGAGAAGCTCGAAAAATTCTGGGCTTCCTGAACCGGGAAGGACCGACACGCACCGATTTGCTTCGGAAAGCTTTAAAATTCAGCACTCCCGAACAGGGTCGAATGTTCCATCGGGCGAAAAGGGATCTGCAAAATCATCTGGTTGTGCTGGGAAAAGAGGATGACGACTCGAAGGTTCATACGCATGCGGAAATCCTGGATTTTTGGGATAACTGCATGCCCAAAAGTGTGCGCACGAAAGCAGATCAAATCGACGAGATAGGAGGGAGGCTCAAGTTGCTGGCGGCCACTCTCCAGAGCTGTGTCCTGAGTAGTGAGAAAAGGATTCCTTACTGGTTCGCGTGGTGTGAGGACGGACTCAAGGAGTCGCTGGAGAAATTGTTGGAAAAGAAGGATTTTGTGCGAGTTCAGGATAAAAAAGAGTCCTGGATCATTCCCCGTAAAGTCCTGGAAACAAAAAACTCTTAACTCTCGCTTGAGCCCCTTCAGCCTCTTGAGCCTCTTGAACCTTTGAACGCAGGGGCCTTTCTGCTATAGTAATTGTTTTACTGGAGACAGGCTAAAATTGAAAAAACAAATCTTAATCTGGGGCATTTTCTTTCTCTTAACGGGACTACTGTTCGCTCAAGACACCAAGACCGTAACATCGGAAGGTGTCGCTAACCTTGGCGCCGACCGCGCAGCGGCGCGCGATAAGGCCATCGAAGACGCTATGCGCAGGGCCGTTGAACAGGCCGTCGGCACGATGGTGGAATCCGAAACGAGCGTTGAAGATTACAAGCTCTTAAGCGACCGGATCTATTCACAATCTTCTGGATATGTCAAAAAATATGAAGTGATTTCTGAAAATGCCGAGGGTGGCTTACTCCGTGTGCGAATCCAGGCGGAAGTGAATTCCGGTCATCTCAATAGCGATCTTGCTGCAATCGGACTTCTCCAGCGGCGTATGAAGTACCCCCGCGTGGTTGTGATGATTGCCGAAGACAATATTATGCGAACGAGTTACTGGGAGCAGGTCTATTCGCTGAGTAATTCTCAAAGCGAAGCGGTCGTAATTCAAAGATTAAAGGCCAAAGGATTCAACGTGGTCGATCCCGGCTCGTTGCGTAAATCTGTTTCTGGAAAGGAAGCGCAGGCGGCGTGGCAGGGGAACCATCAGGCAGCGGGTGGAATCGGCAAAAAACTGGGAGCGGAGATCGCCATTGTCGGTCAGGCAATTTCTACTCGCTCAGCCAACAATATTGCAGGATCCGATCTACTCTCAATGAGCACGACGATCAATGTACAGGCGGTCAAAGCGGGAACAGGCGAGATCATTGCGCAAGCGTCCGGACAGGGCACTGCAGCTCATATCAATGAGGTCGTGGCCTTGCAGGAAGCCATGAAGAAAGCATCCGACAAAATTGCAGACTCTATTATTGATGGAATCCTTCAAACCTGGGAAAAAGAATCCAGTGGTACACGAACGCTCGCTCTGGAGATTCACGATATCACCGCAGCGGAACTGGATCGTTTGAAAGCGTCTCTGGAAAAACTGCGGGGCGTTACCGAAGTCATCGTTCGTGAATTTTCCGATGGCGATGCGGATATCGATATCGTTGCGAAAACAGACGGGCAAGATCTTTCGGATTCCATTTCCAGGACAAAATTTTCCGGATTCCGCCTCTCACTTCTGGCATCATCGACTGATCGACTTGAATACAGGGTAACTCATTAAGTGAACCGCGTTCCGATTTTCTTTCTTGCTTTTCTTATCTTCATTGCAGAGCGGGCAATCGCAGCCGATGATTCTGAAATGGAATTTCCCTACGGGCGCTCCGAAATCACGCTTTATGCGGGCGGTTTTCTTGGCGACAGTTTCATCATCAAACCGGCTCCATTGTTCGACGAGATCGAAGCTGTTTTCAATGATGATGTAACTGTGGGTTTTCGTTATGCCTATTATTTTCACCCACAGGCAGCGGTCGAGGGCGGTATCGGATTTACC
>JBKKAT010000600.1:0-3138 GCA_046714535.1 Acidobacteriota bacterium
GCGATGGAGTATGTCCAGGGTCAAACGTTGCGAGAGAAGATTCAAGCAGAAAAAGGAAATCTCGAATTGCTTTTGAAGCCGATTCTTCAGGTTGCTGATGGTTTGTCGAAAGCTCATGCTGCGGGAATCGTGCACCGCGATTTGAAGCCGGACAACATTATGATTACTCAGGATGGCTATGCAAAGATTCTGGACTTTGGTCTTGCCAAGTTGATCGACCAAACTGTTGCAAGCCCAAACGGATTGAGCGAGGCACCCACAGCCGAAGCCTGGAATCAATCAGCGCCGGGCATTGTACTCGGGACTGTTGGTTATATGTCACCAGAGCAAGCTCAAGCAAAGCCGGTGGATCAGCGCTCTGATATTTTCTCGTTCGGTTGCATCCTGTTTGAGGTTGCCACGGGACGAAAGGCATTTGCCGGAGATTCTGTTATTGCCGTACTGCACAAAATCATTTACGAACCTGCTCCGGCAATCACGGAAACAAATCCAAATGTCTCTTCAAACCTTCAACGGATTGTTCGCAAATGCCTGGTGAAGGATCCCGATAAAAGATACCAAACGATCCGCGACACCGCTATTGATCTGGAAGAACTTCTGGAACAGCTTAAGACGGGCGCCGGAAATTCTAAAATGCAAATTGATAAGATCGATAGTGGCAATGCTCATTCCGTTTCGCGTCCAACCTCAAGCGCAGAGTATATTGTTTCCAAAATCAAGCATCATAAGACTCTGATTGTTTCCTTAGCTGCTGTAATTGTCGTTGCCCTGGCGGCATTGATTTACTTCAAAGGAACCAAAAGGGAAATGATCGATTCGATCGCGGTCCTTCCTTTTACCAGCACAGCAAGTAGTTCCAATGAATATATCTCAGATGGGGTTACGGAAAGCATCATCAACAACTTATCTCAGATGAAAGAATTGAAAGTGATGGCCCGCAGCACAGTATTCCGGTTCAAAGGACGTGAATCCGATGCGCAGACGGTGGGTAAGGAACTCGGTGTTAGCGCGGTGATGACCGGCAGAATGATTCAACAGGGGGAAAATCTCACGATCAGCGTTGAGTTGATGAATGTCGATGAAGGCACACAGCTCTGGGGCAAGCAGTACAACCGGCGGTCTGCTGATCTCGCTGTGTTGCAGCAAGAGATGTCGCGTGATATCTCCGAACAGTTGCGGCCGGTATCTTCAAGCGAAGTCCGGCAGTTGAACAAAGGAGGCACAACAGATACGGAGGCGTACAGGCAGTATTTACTCGGGAATTTTCATTTGAATAAAAGGACGAGTGAAGGTATCAAGAAGGCAATTTCACAATTCCAACAGGCGATCGATCGCGATCCCAATTATGCGCTCGCTTATGTTGGTCTGGCGGATTCTTACACGCTGCTGGGGCAATACACAGGATTGCCTTTCAGCGAAATCTTGCCAAAAGCGAGAGCTGCCGTTGATCGCGCCCTGCAAATTGATCCAACACTGGCAGAGGCATACACTTCATCAGCCAACCTTCACCAAATGCGATGGAACTGGCGTGAGGCAGAAGCCCAATACCAGAGAGCGATCAGTTTGAATCCCAACTATGCGACGGCTCATCACTGGTATCAGCTCTTGTTGCGAGGGATGCGCAGGTGGGACGAAGCGCTGATTGAAATCAAACGCGCACAAGAGCTCGACCCGTTGTCCCCGATTATTGCTTTGAATGTCGCAAATGCATACCTCGTAAAAGGCGACTACGATTCTGCAATGAACGAAGCGAAAAAGCTAATTGATCTGGATCCGAATTTTGCACTGGCCTATGAACCGCTCGGCTCTGTTTATGTGGTTCTAAAAAAATATCCCGAAGCGATCAAGGCATTCGAAAAAGAAGTGGCGATCGATCGAACAGCGTACTCACTTTCGCACCTAGGTTATGCATATGGCCTCGCGGGAAAGCATGAAGAAGCACATTCGATTCTGAAAGAGGTTGAACAGCTATACAGCCGGAATGAAGCGTTAGGACAAAATGTTGCACTCATTTATCTGGGCATGGGTGACCTCGAACAAACGTTTGCCTGGCTCGAAAAAGATTTTCAAACTCGCAGCGGTTATTTGGAACAGGTTACCTCCGACAAGTTTTATGAGCCGATCCGGAAAGATCCACGCTTCATCGATCTGGTACGCCGCCTCGGATTATTGAACTAGTGGTCAAAAAGTTCAAAGGGCTCATGAAGTTTCAAAAGGCTCAAAAACCTCAAAAGGCTGAAACTGGTAAGGTGTTGTTTCCAGTTTTTTTAGCATCTCCACACTCCTGGAATTTGTTGGATTTAGTCGCCTCTTCCGGATTTGCAAAATGGTTATGATGTTTTCCGTCTCTGTTGATGGATGCTCAAATGTGTGGTTACAATGAATGGATTCCGATAACCACTATCAAGAATTGTTTGGATTTATTATGCCACCGGTCGGCAGAACAGGAGACGGACCTCGCCCCGTTGTAACGAATTCAGGTGATGGCGTGGCAGATGTAAAGTCAGCAAAAGCGGAAAAAAATCTTCTAAGCATCCAAACGTATCGAATCAGGAAGGTGCTGCATGGCGTAAAGCGGGTGCAAAGGAAGCGTCCACCAGGAAGACGGAATTGGATCTGGGATCTGCTTCCCAAAAAACCGCATTAGACCGGAAACTCCAGGAAAAGCAGAGCAACGCAACGGCGAAGCCGAATGTGATTTACGGAACTGCCGGCGATGACAAGATCTACATTTCCAGGGCTCCCGGAGGATCAGGAGCGGCTGGATTGTATGAGATTAATATCAACGGGCAAAACAATACATGACTGAAGTTCAACTCAATTCGGGCGGCTCAGGGAACGGTTATCTCCTGGGCGGCACAGGGAATGACATGATAGATGGTGGTTCCGGCAACGACTATATTGAGGGGGGAGCTGGCGACGATACGATCCGTGGTGGAACAGGGCACGATTCAATCAATACCCTGGGAAAGGATATCGTCACCACCCGAGGTCGGCACGATATCACCGAAATTAAGAAGAAGTAACGAAAATCAAACCCCGCCCAATCGGTTTCGTATAAGAGGCATCATTCCGCTTATAATGATCTTGTCATGCTCCTGGGAAAGGGTTTTGCGATTTTCCTCCTTTGTGTGACGG
>JBKKAT010000601.1:0-2805 GCA_046714535.1 Acidobacteriota bacterium
GTTCGACAAGAGAATAATATACTTGCTCTTTCTTGGCGTCCTGGCGGTTCAATTTCGCGAAGAACATTTCATATTACATTTGCAAGCCGCCGTCAATAGCGAAGACTTGCCCTGTGATGTAATCGGATGCAGACGATAACAGAAATAGTGTCAGGGCTGCAACTTCTTCCACTTTTCCGAAACGTCCTAAAGGAATCGACTCCAGATATTGTTTCTTCAACTGCTCAGGAAGCATTTGCGTCATTTCCGTTTCGATCATTCCCGGAGCAATTGCGTTTACACAAATATTCCGTTTGCCCATTTCTTTTGCGAGCGATTTTGTAAATCCGATCATGCCCGCTTTCGATGCGGAATAATTTGTCTGGCCCGGATTTCCTGTAATTCCTGCAATGGAACTGATATTAACAATTTTGCCATAACGTTGTTTCATCATAGAACGCAACACGGCTTTGCTGCAGTGGAACACTCCATATAAGTTGGTTTGCAGGACTTGATCCCATTCTTCCGGTTTCATCATCAGCAATAGATTGTCCTTTGTGATACCGGCGTTGTTGACAAGAAAATCAATGCGAGAAAAGTCCTGTAAGACTTTCTTCATCGCTTCTTCAACTTCCGTTTGTTTCGCGACGTCCACACGGTAAGCTTCTGCTTTTCTGCCCAGCTCTGAAATGCGTTGTTTCGTTTTTTGCAATAATTCTTCGTTTCTTCCCCACAGGGCCACATCCGAACCGTTCTCCGCCGCCGCAAAGGCGATGGCTTCCCCGATTCCACGCGTTGCGCCCGTTACTAACGTCACACGATCCTTGATCACCATATTTTTAATTTTTTATTTCTAATTTTTAATTTTTTAACTTTGGTATTTAGCTCGAAGTTGTTCGTAATCGTCCAGATTTTCCACATTGTAGACCTGGACATCGCGTGAAATCTTCTTAACAAGGCCGGTGAGTATTTTGCCGGGACCCACTTCGACGAATGTATTGACGCCCTCTTTCAAGAGAACTTCAATGCTTTGCGTCCACAAAACGGGATTTGGAATTTGCCTGATGAGTGCATCGCGCACTTCCTCGCCAGTCTTAATGATGGCTGCATCCACGTTCGTCACAAGCGGGAATTTTAAAGGATGAAGGATTTGTGATTTTAGAATTGGAAGCATGTTGTCCTGGGCCGGTTTCATCAAAGCACAATGAAAGGGTGCACTCACGGCCAGCGGAATTGTGCGCCGTATGTTAAATCGCGGCGCGGCTTCTGCGGCTCTTTTCACGGCTTCCGCGTGTCCGGCGATCACGATTTGACCGGGCGAGTTGAAATTTGCCGGTGATAGCACCATGCCCTGAGCGGCTTCTTCACAGAGCGCCTGAACTTGTTCCGGTTCAGCGCCCAACACCGCAAGCATGGCGCCATGACCCACGGCGACCGCCTCCTGCATGAACATCCCACGGTTGCGTACAAGCTTAACTGCATCGGAGAACCGGAATGCTCCGGCAACCACAAGCGCTGTGTATTCACCCAAACTGTGCCCGGCAACAAACGCCGGCCGAATCACTTCATGCAACAGAGACCAAATAGCAATTGACACCGTAAGGATCGCGGGTTGCGTATTTGCCGTTAACTGCAACTCCTCAGAAGGACCTTCGAAGCACAATTTACTGATCGGCTCATTTAACGCACGATCCGCTTCTTCAAAAACTCCACGCGCTCTGGGATAGCGATCGTAAAAATCCCGCCCCATTCCAACAATTTGCGAACCCTGACCGGGAAAAATAACTGCAATTTTGTTCATAGTAGTACCAAAGTCATGAGTAATGAGCGATGAGACCGCCTGACTGACAATGTGCTTGCGAAGGTCTCATTGCTCATGGCTCATTACTTTCAACTTTTCATGAATTCGTTCATTAACATTATGCCTGCAGAATTCGATCGCCACGCGAATCGCATTCTTAATCGCTTTAGATGTGGATCTGCCATGACAAACGAAACTGGGCACTCTTGCTCCCAGCAAAGGGGCTCCCCCATATTCTGAATAATCAAAATATTTCGTAAGCACTTTTCCCAGCGAGCTGTCCATCTGCGGTTGTAATATATGGAATATGGTTTCCACGAGGCTTTCGCTGACTTTTAACGCTACGTTGCCGACAAAGCCATCACAAACCACCACATCGGCTCTGCCTTTAAAAATATCATGGCCATCCACGTTTCCTATGAATTGAATATCAGCCTTTTTTAGAAGCGGAAAGGTTTCCTTTGTCAGATCATTTCCTTTCGTTTCTTCCTCACCTATGCTCAGCAATCCCACCCGTGGCGATTCTATATTCAGAATTTCCTGTGCATAGATAGAACCCATGAGGGCGAATTCCAGCAAATGGTGAGGTTTGCATTCCACATTGGCGCCGACATCGAGAACGATCGTCTTGCCATTCGGATGAGGAAATAAAGCCGCCAGTGGCAGCCGGTCGATTCCAGGAAGCGATCCAACCTTCACTTTCACCATCGCATACATAGCGGCGGTATTTCCCGCGCTAATGATGCTTCCTGCTTCTCCCCGCGAGCCCAGGTCCACGGCAACACGCATCGAGGAATTCTTCTTCTTTCGAATAGCAGATGTGGCTTGCTCATCCATCCCCACGATCTCGGTGGCGTCCACAACTTCGATTCGGTTTGCAGGTACTTGATGTTTGTTCAGCTCCGCTTTCAGTTGATTTTCAATTCCAACAAGCAAAATCTGAACATCGAATTCCGAAACAGCCTGGACCGCACCGGAGACGATGTTCTGAGGCGCGTAATCTCCGCCCATTCCATCAACTGAGA
>JBKKAT010000602.1:0-5018 GCA_046714535.1 Acidobacteriota bacterium
CTTCGAAAGAGCTTCAAACATGTTTCACCCCTTTACGATTGATCCGATTTTTTCTCCGTAAATAACCCGTTTGATGTTTCCTTTTTCTTTCAGGCTGAAAACAATAATCGGAAGGCGGTTGTCCATGCATAATGAAATCGCTGTTGAGTCCATCACCTGAAGATGTTTGCTCAAAACATCCATATAAGTCAGCTCATCGAATTTCACTGCATCCGGAAACTTTTTTGGATCGCGGTCGTAGATGCCGTCGACTTTTGTAGCCTTGAGAATGATTTGAGCATGTACTTCCATGGCGCGCAAAGCTGCAGCGGTGTCCGTTGAAAAATAGGGATTGCCTGTCCCGGCGGCGAAAATAACAACTCGCCCCTTTTCCAGGTGCCGGAGAGCCCGGCGTCGGATAAAGAGCTCAGCGATGTTTCGAACTTCAATAGCAGAGAGGAGCCGTGTGTGAATACCTTTCTTTTCTAAAGCATCCTGCAGCGCGACAGCGTTGATCAAAGTTGCTAGCATTCCCATCTGATCGCCGGCAACACGGTCCATGCCTACTGCGCTGGCGGCTACTCCGCGAAAGATGTTTCCGCCACCGATGACGAGAGAAAGTTGAATCCCGCGAGCGATATCTTTGATTTCATCCGCGAGATATTGAACGACCTGCGGATCGATCCCGTAACCCTGCTGTCCCATGAGGGCTTCACCGCTTAATTTCAGCAATACGCGATCGTAAAGTGGTTTGGAAGCCTCGCGGGAGGAATCCATTACTCCGCCGATTCTCCGAGTTTAAAGCGCACATACCGGCGAATCACAATATTCTCGCCGAATTTCGCGATGTGATTGTTGATGAACTCATGCATTTTGTGGCTATCGTCTTTTACGAATGGTTGATCCATGAACACACTCTCTGTATACCATTTTTCAAGTCGACCTTCCACAATTTGTTTCTTCACATTTTCCGGTTTTCCGGAAGTTGCGAGTTGATCCAATAGAATTTCACGTTCGCGATTCATCACTTCAGCAGGAATATCTTCCCTGGACCTGTACTGTGGATTCATCGCAGCAATCTGGACGGCAATCTCGTGAGCAAAGTCCTGAAATTCTTTTGTCCGGGCGACAAAATCTGTTTCACAATTCACTTCGACAAGCACGCCAATCTTACTGCCAGGATGAATGTAAGAGGTAATCACACCTTCTGACGCGGTTCGTCCTGCTTTCTTTGAGGCCGACGCAATTCCCTTTTTTCTCAGAATCAGCGTCGCTTCTTCGAGGTCACCGCCGGATTCTTGCAGAGCGGCTTTGCAATCCATCATCCCTGCGCCGGTCTGGTCTCTCAATCTTTTTACTTTGTCAGCACTAATTTCCACGATTTCTTCTCCTCTCTTTATCGAATATATTCTTCGTCTTCATCATCAGCTTCCAGAACTTCGTCACTGTAAACACCTTTGGAAATGCTCATTTCGATCAATTCCTGATCCAGCACTTCTGAAAGCTGTGGTACGTCCTCAGCGGGTTCGGCAGGAGCTTCAACCATGGGCATCGGCACTCCAGTGGAAGCAAACTGATTTCTACCTTCGACAACGGCATCCGCGATACGGGAGGCAAAAAGCTTGATGGCGCGGATTGCATCATCATTTCCGGGAATTACATAATCAATTGGATCCGGGTCGCAATTGGTATCCACCACTGCCACAACCGGAATATTAAGCTTCCTGGCTTCACTGACGGCAATCTGTTCTTTTCGCGGATCAATGACAAATAATGCGTCAGGCATCGCTTCCATTTCCTTGATACCGGAAAAGAGTTTTGCCATTTTCTTATATTTCTTTTCCAGTTTGGCGGCGTCTTTTTTACTGAAATGTTCAAAATCGCCGTCCACTTTCATTTTTTCAAGCTCTTTGAATTTCTTGATGCTCTTTTTTAATGTAACAAAGTTTGTCAACAAACCGCCAAGCCACCGTTGATTCACATAAGGCATCGCAGCGCGCGCTGCTTCCTCGGCAACCGCATCCTGGGCCTGTTTCTTCGTTCCAATAAAAAGGACCGACTTGCCCTGGGCAGCGGTGTTACTCATGAAGCGGGAAGCTTCTTCGAATAACTTAATGGTTTGTTGCAAATCTACAATGTGAATGCCGTTCCGTTCGTTGTAGATGTACTTTTTCATTTTGGGATTGCGCTTCTTGGTCTGATGACCAAAATGCACACCCGCTTCTAACAATTCTTTCAGGCTAATACCGACCAAAGTTTTTCCTCCTTTGTATTCGCTCTTGCGCGCCATCCAGCGCATCATGCAAAAGCGTAGTTTCGCGTAGCCTTCCGGCCTTGCGTATTTTTTTTAACACAGAGACACGGAGTCACAGAGAAAAACATATTTCACTCTCTGCGTCTCTGTGTCTCTGTGTTGAATTCTTAGCGTTTGGAGAACTGGAAGCGTTTGCGCGCTCCGGGTTGTCCGTATTTTTTCCGTTCTTTGCTGCGGGAATCTCGCGTTAAGAATCCGGCGTCTTTGAGCTTCTTTCGAAGTTCTACGTTGAATTTCAATAGTGCGCGGGAAATTCCGAGTCTCACTGCTTCGGCCTGGCCAGTCATGCCGCCACCTTTTGTGAATACCAGTACATCGAACTTTTCAGCCGTTTCTGTGATCAGAAGCGCCTGTTTGGCAACAATCTTCAAAGCTTCATCGGGAAAATATTCTTCCATCTTCCGCTTATTCACTTCAAAGGTACCCTGGCCGGGTCTCAGAAAGACCCTTGCAATCGCACTCTTCCGTTTACCGGTGCCGTAATACTGTAATGTAGGCACGTTTCACTCCTTTTAATCGTGGATCTTGATCTTAATCGTGATCTTGATCGTATCGTTAATCAGAATTCGAAACACGTCTTTCGATTTTAGATTATGATTCGATCACGATTATGATCACGATCACGATCCACGATTTAGAACTTTTATCGGGGAGAAAGGGTTTCAGGCCTTTGCGATTCATGAGGATGCTCATTACCGCTATAGACCTTCAGTTTTTTCAGGTAGACCTGACGCAGTTTGTTCTTCGGCAGCATGCCGGAGACGGCTTCCAGGATCACTTTCTCGGGGGCTTTTTTCTGCAGATCTGAAAGAGTAATGCTCTTTAAACCACCCGGATAACCGGAGTGGCGATGATACACCTTGTCAGACCGCTTATTGCCGGTTACAACAATCTTCTCGGCATTGACCACAACAACAAAATCGCCAACGTCCTGATGTGCTGTATATTCCGGTTTCGTTTTGCCCGTCAGAACGTTCGCTAAAAAAGTTGCAAGCCGGCCCAGAACCAGACCATTCGCGTCCACCACAAACCATTTTCTCTGCACTTCTCCCGCTTTCGGGAAATACGTATCCATAGTACTCCTATATCGGGCGTATCGGATGAACACATAAAATACAGGATTCCCCATTCTCTTGTCAAGGTAAACGCAAGACTGTACTATTTCCTACCATGCGTAGCTCATTTCCGCTGATTCTCTTGCTTTTTTCCGTCGCTGGGATGGCTCATGAAAAACACCAACAGAGCAAACCTGTGCAGTCGGGGCCTGCACAACCAGTATCCGAATCCTCGACGACGACGGTGGTGCCCGCCACGCAAGCAGCGGAGGATCACGAAGGGGCTATGCCGGGATTTAAAGAAGAATTGTTCAGTCACCCTCACAATAAAATCGTTCATTTCCCTCTAGCGGTCGGCATCGCTGGTTCGATTTTCATGCTAGTCAGCTTGAAGAAACCGGAGTTGCTCACAGCAGTCCGGATACTCTGGCTCCTGGCAGCTTTGGCTTCGATCGGGGCATATTTCAGCGGACAATCTCAGGAAGAACCATTTGAGGAAGGAGCGTTGCATGAAGTGGTTGAGCTTCACGAAAAGCTCGGAACGGCGACAGGAATCTGTCTCGGAGTTGGATTCTTGATTTCCTTGAGCCGTCGTCTGAAAAAACTTGCAGTCGTCTGGGCAGTCCTTCTCTTTGCCCTGATCTCTGTTACCGGCTACTACGGCGGCGTACTCGCCCACTAACCTTTAACGTTTAACTCTTAACTTTTAACGAGCTTTAATGTTTCCTGCCAGGCCCATCTGGTGATTTTGGTTTTTGCGCCATATGCATCCAGATATTCCTGACGCAATCTTGCTCCCTCTTCGCTCTGAGCATATTTCACGTAGGCCGCCTGATTTTGCAGTTCGTAGAGTACAAAATACTCAGCCTCTTTAGCCCCATCCCCCACGGCACGGAATTTTCTCACCTGAAGGAAGCCTGGAAGAGCAAGCACTTTCGGAATGTGCTCCTTGTTGTGCCACTTGTTCCATTCTGGTTCGTCCTTCACAGGGATTTTCACGCGCACCACATACATGAATCTTGCAGCCATATTTGCATCCTCCCACAATCGTGAATTGTGATCGTGATCGTAATCTTAATCGTATCGCAAATCGCAATCAGGAATCGATTTACGATTAGACCTTCGATTCACGATACGATTACGATCACGATCAAGATCAAGATCCATGATTACGGTATAATGTACGGGCTTATGCTTGGAATAATTCCGCTTCTTTATGCGGGTCCCGATCAATTGATGCCGATCGCTTCGGTGATTGGAAGCATCATCGGGATTCTATTGATCTGGTGGCGCGCCATTATAGGAGCCGTCCGCAAGACCTGGAAATCAGTTACCAAGAAATAGCTTGGTTTTAACAGAAGATAACAAAGAAAACGAAGATTTAAAATCTTTGTTTCCTTCGTTTGCTTCTGTTAATAATTGCTCCCCCCAATGAAAGTTATCGTGATCGGGCTCGATGGTTTTGAGCCGAAAATCGTAGATTCGCTGATTGCAGACAACCGCTTACCGAATCTCGCGAAGCTGTTTTACAGCCGGCTTCAAACAACGAACCCCGCCCTCACACCGGTGGCGTGGTCCACATTTGCAACGGGAGTGAACCCTGCGCAGCATGGAATATTTGATTTCGTACGCCGGGATCCGCAAACGTATTTGCCTGATCTGTCTTTAAC
>JBKKAT010000603.1:0-3564 GCA_046714535.1 Acidobacteriota bacterium
GATGTAACCCAGCCGTTCGAAGTAATCACCGATCGTGATTTCATCTTCGATGAGAAGCGGTGGGTCATGCACCATTCCCTCTTTCAGCTTTAACCTTTTCACCAGTTCTTCAGGCAACTCTTGATTGTCTGACACGACAATGTCGATGATTTTGCTTTGCTTCCCCTCATGAACGGTGATTTCTTTGATACTTCGAGGTGCGGAGAGCTCTAAGCGTCCGGATTCTGCGGATGAATCAAGGAATCCCCGTCTCACATAGAGGGCAATGATTTTCCGTTCCAGCGCTTTAAAGTTATGGATTGCGTCACTGTTCATTTCTTCGCGACTTTCATAGAGCTGCCGTATATCTTCCTCCAGCTCATCAGCAGGATACTGTTCGGCTTTCAAGAATTTTAGTTCAGTATCCGAATAAAGCGGGCCCGGTTCAATCACGAACCGGTGTTGGATCATTGCATTTTGAGTAGCGGTTTCTTTTCGCACTTCCGCTTTGTGGTAGCCTTGCTTCCACAAATCCCGCACCAGATTTTCACGAATAATTTCGGTCACTCCTTCCTGGGAGAAGCCTTCTCTCCAAAAACGCCGGAATTCATCAAGTTGACTACCGGAAACCTCATAGCCCTGAAAAATCATCTGACGCCGTTCTTTTCCGGAAACTTTTACTTTGAGAGCAACACGACCCGGACCCACTTCCTTTTCTTCCACTTCCGTTGAAGAGAAAAGGATGTCTCGTTCCTGAAGGGTCTCTTCCAGCTTCTCCAGTTCGTCCTGCATCGTCCAAAAGTCGTACTTGTCTCCTATTTCCAAATCCAGTTCTTTTGATATTTCCTGATCCGTGAGCAAAGAATCATTCTCAATTTCCAACGATTCTACTTTTTGTTCCCGAATGTTTGGCCGTAACTTGCCTGTGGACTGGCCTCTTCCAAATCGAATCAGGTGGCGCATGTTCGCTGTGTAAGAGCCCTCTTCCTGATCCACAAATCTAAAAGAAAGATTTTTGGGCGCTTTATAAGTTGCAATCCATGTTTGCTCATCCGATTCTGTTAGCGAAACAGCGTAGACCAGGCTTAAGTTGGAGTTAAAATCTTTTCCGAGCACCAGTTTAGCGCCCGGATTTACTTCGGAGGATACCAACTCCGGTTCAAGTTCGACTCCGACCCGGGTCAGTCCGAAACTGCTGGCCAGTTTTTGTTGGACACCGGAGAATACCTGTCCGGACAGATAGGATCCGAGCTGTTTGCTGAAAAATCGTGTGGAGGCGGTGCCGATTTGATCGTTCGCCCGTCCGGTCAGGAGAAGAAAGTAAATTTGGTTCGGTGCGAGGGGTGGAAAAGAAGTCGGATCGCGACGATCCAGATCGCTGAGCTGCCCGGAAAGAGGTAGTGTGATTTCATAGTCCTGTTGCGTAGAGGTGTCCGTGGCAATGGTAAATAATTCCACATCCAATACGGGGTCGATTTTCCGGGATCCGTAGAAGTCTACGTTGCCGCGTTGCACTTCAAACGTGTTTCCTTCAATCGTAATTTCACTTCGTTCCCGGATACGGAGCCGTCCGAAAAGGCGCGGTTGGTCGACCAGCCCCTTGACCTCAAGATTGGCTGCGGCTTGAATTTTTCCGATATTGTTTCGCATTTGGAAATCTTCGAGCGTTTCCACAGAGACATCTAACCGGATCTTTCCCGTCGCTGCCGTGGGGGTGGAAAGATCGGTTTTTTCAGAGAGAAGCGAATTGACCAGTCGATCGCGCGGATCAATATCGTCTCTATAGGTCGAGCGAAGGATCTGCACTTTTCCGGAGATCAAGAAATCCTGATCCACGTTCTTCATCGTCAGATCCGCATTCATCTGACTCCGGAACGCATCAGGATAATTCATTCCGACACGGCGCGCACTTACTTGAAGGTTCACGTTTTTGGGAACCCAATTTTCGAGCTTGATTTCACCGCTCCCTTCGATCGTTCCGCCACCCATCTTTGCGGTAAGAGTTTCGATCCGGGCCCCATCTTTCTGAACCGGCATGCGCAATTGAATTTGTTCCAGTAGAATCGGCGACTCAAATTTGCGGAACATGCCATTTTCAATCTGAATGAGCCCTTCAAACTCCGGAGTCTTCGTCGTTCCTGCCACATGTATATCAGCCAGCAACTTTCCTTCCGCTGCTGCATCGGTCATAAAACTGGACAGAAGGGACATTTCAATCGAACTTCGGACCACACCTTCCACCTGACCTGTACGAAAATTGACCTGTCCCTTCGCTTCCGCATCCAGAAAGCCACCTGATGTCAGATGGATTTTGTTCAACAGCATTTTGCCGGAGGTCATTTCGATTTCCAACGGCTCAGGGGCCTCGATCTTATGTCCCGAAACAACTACCTGGGAAGGCACGATTTTGAAGTAGCCAGACCAGGTCTCCGGATCGCGTCCAATTCCGTGCGCATCCATGTCGACTGAAATACTGCCGCGAACCTTGGCATCAGTTCCCTTTGTTAGTGATTGCAGAGAAAGGTTGTCCAGATTTAAGTGGATATATCCCGCTCTCGCCACGAGCGGAACATTGCCATCGATTTTCAGAGAAGCGCCGTTCAAAATTCCGGTTCCGCTTAAGCCAATTTCAGCGCCGCTGAACTCCGCCACCATGTTCGCTTGTTTCAATTCAACAGGCGGATCTTCTGAAACAACGGAAAATTGTTCTGCGGCAGCACGACCGGAGTAATCCGGTTTGGAAAAAGTGCCTCCCAGATGGACATTCACATTTACTGGTCCTTCCGCCTTTAGCTTTGGCTGAAATAGAGAAACAATTTTCATGTCGGTCTGTCCGGTGACATCGAGGTCCATTTCTCCTTTCCGGAAAACAGGAACGGTTCCTTGAACATTTACGGTGCCTTGCGTGGTCTCCGCATCCAGATTCACTGTGACCGTTCGTTGTTGCAAATCGGCCGTTGCCCTCTCGATCGAAGCTCCGTATTCCTGGTACTTGAATTCTGCGCTCTCGAGTGTCAGATGAGCGGTCGCATCCTGCCACCGCCGCGCATTTCCGGATGCTGTCAGTGAGGCGGTAAATGTGCCCTGCACTTCCTGTGCGGTGGGAGGAAGGAACGGGCGCAATGTCGCCATGTCCAGTTGCTCAGAATGTGTTTCCACTTCGAAGTTTCGGTTTGCGAATGTGTATGTGCCGCCAACAGTGGTGGAGTAAGCGGGAATATTCGCATCTGCTTTCAAGATTCTGCCGTCACTCTCCAGATCCATCGTCGCTTCACCAATCTCAGTTCCATCCACGATCAAACCGGTCCCTTCAACTTCAGCCGTCAAAACGGGCCTCATGACATAACCGGATGCTTTTCCCTGAAATGTGATGTTGCCCTGAAGTTTTGCATCAGGATAAAAACGCGCCAGCGCTTTTGCATCGGCAGAACCCTGAAAGGATGCCTGGATCTGCCTGGATGCCATGCGATACGCGCCCGTAGAAACGATTTTCAATTCGGGAGCGGTCCCTTTCAAATTCCATTGAACCTGCAGATTCCGGAAAGGACCCTGAATGCGGGAACGGACGAAATAGGATCCGGGAAT
>JBKKAT010000604.1:0-5060 GCA_046714535.1 Acidobacteriota bacterium
CGATCCCCTATGCAGGCTGGAAGCCTGCGCTCCCCTTTCTAGAGAACCGAATCCCGGGTCATGTTTTCAATCGTTTTAGCGAGTTGGCCCATAACCCAAACGGACCGCTCAAAAACATTGGTGACGAACAACAGATTTGATTTGTCGTTATGGTCCAGCGTTTCTTCACTATCAAGGTAGCTTTTGCGAACGCTTTCCATTAGACTCCCGCGATCGCCCGTGATCGATTTTAGAAGAGCGATGTCGGTGCTGTCTCGAGTGTTCATCGCATCCAAAGTGCTCAAGAGAATTGTCTCCACTCCTTCCAGAATATTTTGTGTCAAAGGCTGCAAAGAAGGAGAACGGTGTGATCGACTCAAAGCTACAGCAAGCTGATGAATTTCGTCTTCCAGAGAAACAATCAGATTCTGGACGTTGATAAGATTCAGCAGCCGCTCTGACGACCGTCCATCGAGATTTGTCTCCATCAGATCGGTCAAGAAAGCATGAATCTCTTCACTCAATGTCGCAAAGACTTGATGGGTCGTGGATCCGTCAAAATCTTTTCCGGACTCGAGCACCGTACGTAAATCAGAAAGATGTTCGCAAATAAGACCTGCGAGGCGTTGCTGCTCCTTTTCTGCAAGATCCATGGCCGTTTGCGGCTCCGCCAGGGCTTGATCATGTATGTACTGCACCTTTGATTTGCTTTCTTCGGGAGTGGGGGGCCAGAAACCATTTAGAAAACGGTACAGGGGATCGAGGAAAAAAGACAGGATGAATGCCCCTGTCACATTAAACAACAAATAGATGCAAGCCATTTGAGTATTTAAGTTGGGACTCATTCTGGTGGCCAGTGCCTTGACAAGCGGAATGCCGAAAAAATGTTCTACATAAAAAAGAGTGATGAATAAAACACCCACAAGAATGTTGAAAGCGACCTGCGCCATCACCAGTTGCTTCGTGGTTCCTTTGAGTCCTGCTGAAAGCATCCAGACCGTCAGGCTGGAACCGATATTGGTGCCATAGATGATCATGATCGTTTGATCCACCGGGAGAACACCTACCTCGGTCATTGCAATGGCAACCATAGTCACGGCTGGTGAGGACTGCACGGCAAAAGAGAGAATGGTTCCAACAGCAAGAGCGAAGATGCTTGATCCTTTGGAAAAAAAGATCGCAGATTGAAACCAATCCTGTTGCGCAAGCGGAACAGCGCTGGTTCGGATCCACTGCAATCCAAAGAACAACAATCCGATTCCAAAAAGGACCGCAGCGAGCGTCCGATAACGCGCGGGTTTTTGCAGATAGTAACTGATTCCGGCAATGCCAAGAAGAAAGAGAATAAAAACGTATATATCGAGTACAGCAATGAGAACGAGAATGCCTCCGCCACCATTTCCCCAGATGACCATTGGCAGCGCTTTGCGGACTGAGAGCAGGCCTGTAGCAACCAAACTCACGATCAGGAAAGCCATCGCCGATCCGCTCTGAGTGATCAGGATAATTCCTGCGCCAATAGCGCCGGAGAACCAGGGATTGTCTGCCCAGCGCGACACAAGAATCCGGATCTGACGCGTTGTCATGAGCCGGAGATTCGTTCCAATGATCCTGATGCTGCTAAAAAACATTCCGAGACCGGCGAGAATGGAAGCCAGAATTTCTGTCATGCAGCTATTCTACTGATATCATGATCTTATGGAAAAGCGCAGCGTGGTTGCAGTCGTTTCCGTGAAAGACTCTGTGCAGGAAACTGTGCGCGAAGCAATGACGCTTGCTAACTTCCAGAAACATCTGCAACGGGGCAACCCGACCTGTTTGAAAGTAAATCTTGGCTGGGACCTGTTCATTCCGGGCGCCATCACTTCTCCCTGGGTCCTGGAAGGCGTGATTGTGACGCTGCGCGATTGGGTGGGGCCGCTTTACCTTGTTGAATCGGATCAGGTTCTGGAGAACATCGAGAAGGCCTTTGAGAAATGCAAGCTCAAAGATTTGTGCACCCGCTATGGTGTTCAATGGATCAACATGTCGCACACAGAATCGGTGCGAGTGCCCGTGCAAAATGGCAAAATTTTTCAATCGATCGACATTGCACGGATCCTGCTGGAATCGCAGTTGGTCACGATTCCGGTGATGAAAACGCACGCCAAAACCCAGATCACGGGCGCCATCAAAAACCAGTGGGGATGCATCAGCAAGATGCGACACAACTATCACCTTGTCCTGAATGACGCCCTCGCAGACATCAATTCTGTTATCAAGCCTGCTTTCGCTGTCGTAGATGCTACTATTGCATTAGAAGGAAACGGACCGAAGTCAGGAAAACCCAAAATTGTAGACAAGATTCTCGCCTCTTCCGACATTGTTGCCGTGGATACAGTTCAAGCAAAGATGATGGGCCTGGATCCCTACACAATTCAGCATCTGCAGACCTGTGCCAAACGCTGTCTGGGAACCAATCAGTTGGAACAGATTGAAATTGCCGGAGAAAAAGATGCGCTTGAAATAAATCTGCATTTTGAACCGGCAAGACACAACCTGGTATCACGCATTGAAGAAATGTGCCGCCGTTCTGCTCTCAAATGGCTGGTGTTCGATACCCCGGTGTTCCAATTGATGCTTTTTGGCGCGAAGATCTGGTACCTGGTGTGGTTCTATCTTGTCAGCGGACAGAAACACTGGCAACGCATTTTGCAACATCCACGTTATGGTCCTGAATGGAAGGAAGTTATGGAGAATGATATGAATTCCAAATCTCAAATTCAAAATAACAAATAATCTCCAAATCTCAAGGTTCAATTTTCAAACCGGTTATCCACATGTTTGAAAATTGTACTTTGTGTTTTGAATATTGTTTGGAGTTCGGATTTGAAATTTGAAAATTCCTTAGGGAGCGTATGAAAGTTGCGATCATCGGAGGGGGGGCGGCAGGACTCTCTGCTGGGCATGAGCTTTCCAGAGCGGGAATTCAAGTCGAAGTCCTGGAACGGGACTCCACGCTCGGAGGGCTGGCAGGGTCCTTTTTTTTGGATGGCGGCTATGTGGAAAAATTTTACCATTTCATCTGCCTCCATGATTCTATCTACTTAGACACTCTTCGCGATCTGGGCATGAGTCATCGTTTGCGATGGGGTTTGACCGAGATGGGCCAATTCTACAAAGGGCATCTTTACTCTTTTGGACGTCCGCTGGATCTACTGCGATTCCCTGCTTTCACCTGGAAGGACCGGATTCGATTTGCGCGAAACATTATGAAAATCAAATCCGCGCCGTGGAAAGATTGGAAAAAAATCGAACATATCTCTGTGGATGATTGGCTTGAAAACACGTTCGGTAAAAATGTTTACCGATCTCTTCATGAACCGATGGTGCGTTTGAAATTTGGGAAATACAAAGAAAAACTTTCCGCATCCTGGATGTGGGCACGGATTCACCGGCTCGGGCGATCGCGCACGAAAATTCGTCAACGCGAAAAAGTTGGTTATGTCGAAGGGGGCAGCCAGACCATCATGGATGCGCTCGGCGAAAGAATCAAAAATCACGGCGGCACGATCTCGCTGCAAGCATCCGTGGACCGGTTGATCCTGGAAGGGGAAAGTGTCCGCGGTATCGTTGTGAACGGCAAAGAACAATTTTACGATGCAGTTGTTTCAACTGTTCCGCTTCCTGCTTTCCTGAGACTCATTCCGGAAACTTTGCGAGGAGAGTATTGGACTAAACTCAGGAACATTGAATCGATTGGTGTTATGTGTGTGTTTTTGCGCACAACACGAAGTTTCTCAAAGTTCTTCTGGACCAACATTAGTGATCCGCGAATCGAGCTGGCCGGTGTAATCGAATATACGAATTTAAATCCCCTTCCTCACCTTGGCGGAGACAGCATTATGTATCTTCCGCAATATCTTCCGTCCACGGTGGGAAAGTTTTCTACACCAAACGATCAAATCATTAGCGAATATGTCGGTTATTTAAAGATCATTAATCCGGAATTCTCTGAACAGTCTGTAAAGGAGGCTTTCGTATTTCGCGAAAAATATGCGCAACCGATCTGCGAAGTTGGTTTCACAAAAGATATACCGGATATGCAAACACCTTTGCATGGTTTATATCTGACTGATTCTTCTCAGCTTCATCCTGACGATCGCACCATCAGCAACAGCCTCGGTTTGGGAAAGAGCGTCGCAGGATTGATCTTAAACAGGAGCCCAAAATGATCTGGAAATTGTTTTTCTTAGTTTTGTTTTTCTTTGGATCCACGATTTCTGCTGAAAACTGGCCGCACTGGCGGGGCCCACGTAGAGACGGAACCAGCACCGAAACGAAGCTTCCTGTGAAATGGAGCCAGAAGGAGAATGTTGTATGGCGCCTGCCACTTCCCGGCGAGTCGGCCGCCACGCCGGTTGTGTGGGGAAACCGGATATTTGTGACTTCAACCTCAGGAAACGAACTCGTTCTGCTTTGCATCAGCAAAGAAGGAAAAATTTTATGGCGGCGCACAGCCGGCACCGGTTCCAGCAGCGCAAGAGGAGACGAAGGGAATCTGGCCGCCCCATCGCCAACCACAGATGGAAAACATGTGTGGGCTTTTTTTGGAACGGGAGATCTTGTCTGTTTCGATTTTGAGGGCAAACAGGTTTGGAAAACGAATCTCCAGGAAAGATACGGAAAATTTAATTTGTATTTCGTGATGTCTTCTTCCCCGCTTTTGGAGGGAAACCGGCTTTACTTGCAACTGATTCACACAGATGCAGCACTTGTGCTGGCTCTGGATAAAGCGACAGGCAAAGAGATCTGGAAACACCAGCGATCCAGCGATGCGCGCGATGAATGCGAACATTCTTACGCTTCCCCTTTCCTATATCGCGATAGCAAACAGGAATTTCTGCTCATTCATGGAGCAGACTACATAACGGCGCACCGTCTGAACGATGGAAGCGAGATCTGGCGCCAGGGCGGTTTGAATCCGAAGGATCGATACAATCCATCTTTTCGTCTCGTTGCGTCACCTGTAGCTGTGCCCGGTCTCATCGTGGTCCCAAGCGCGAAGAACGGTCCGGTCCTGGGTTTGCGGCCTGATGGAA
>JBKKAT010000605.1:0-3403 GCA_046714535.1 Acidobacteriota bacterium
AGTGTAATTTCCTCAGCCGTGCGCATTTGAAGTGCTGCAATCAAATCGTTCAATACGCTGACTGGTGCAAGGGAAGGGGTTCCCCCTCCGAAATACAATGTATCAGCTCCGGTGTTTGGAGGATTCCGTTCGATTTCCTTCAGCAGAGCATCGTAATAGCGCTCCGATAATGAGAGACGCGTCGTTAACGGAAAATCACAGTAAATGCACTGCACCGAACAAAAGGGAAGGTGGACGTAAATTCCGGGCGTTAACTTCTTTTCCATGGATCTCGTATAGTATAGATATACGCGAATTTTGCGTCGATTCGCATTTTTGAGGTTTTCTGATGAAGAAATTAATTGGTGGAGGGGCGCTGATTTTTTTTGGCCTCTTCATGCTCCTGGGATTTGCTGTCAGCACAACTCCCGCGACTTTTACAGTCAACGCAATAACGTTTCTACTGATGGTGTTAGCTCCGATTGCCGTGGGTTCGCTTGTGATCCGCAGCCACTTCTTGTCCCGGAAAAAGTCTGCTGAAGATTCCCGGAAAAATATTCTTGCTTCACGGGAGAAGGAGATCTTGCGGCTGGCAAAACAGAAAGGGGGAGAGTTAACGATTCCGGACATCGTTTCCGACACATCCATGAACACCGAAGAAGCAGATGAAATCATGCGAGAGCTGGTGGTAAAACGATTTGTAGATATGAAAATAACGAATGAGGGCACCGTGATTTATGATTTTTTCGAACTGGTAAAGGACAAGCCGGAAAATAGAGCGCCCCGTTTGGAATCCTGGACGGACGATAGAGATGTCAACTGAAAATACCGTGATTAAAATCTGTCCTGTTTGCAAGAGCGGTCTGCGGAACCTTTCCGTTGGAAAAGGGGTGGTGATCGATTTTTGTCCGCATTGCCGTGGAAGCTGGTTTGATGCGGATGAACTGCAACGGGTCTATCAGGATCGAAACGCGGCTTCAGCGTTCATGCTGCCGCCTCTTCCCAACCTGAAAAGAGATCCTGTCTTATGCAAGAAATGCGAGACTTATCATTCCCGTTCGGAGAAGTATTGTCCCGAATGCAAGTCCCCTTTGCCATTTCTCTGTCCCGGTTGCAGAAAACCTCTGCAAGCTTCGCACCGTGAAGGTCTAAGCCTGGATTGTTGCCATGACTGCAAAGGCGTGTGGCTGGATGGCGGAGAATTGACCGCCCTTTTCAAATACTATTCAAAAAATATTCAGAACCGCAGTACCACTTCTGTTGCCGGCGTAGCAGCGGCAGATATTGCCCTGGATATGTTCATCTGGGCGCCGGAACTATACATTGCAGCAACAGCACAAGTTTTGACGCACCTGCCTGAACTTGCCTCGAAAGGTTTGGAGCTTGCGGGAGATATGCCGGAAATTGCGGGCAAGACAGTTGAGGGAGTGATTCACGTTGCTGGATCCGCAACCGATCTGGCTTCCGGGGCCATCACGGGCGCCATTCAGATCGCAGGAAGTGTTGGCGGCGCCGCATCCGAAGCCGCTTCCTCTTTTATCGAGCTCATCCTCGATTTGATCTCCGGTGTCTTCGATTAGTCACTCTTACTCATGATCGTGCTCATGATCATGCTCTTACAATACCAACACCACTAACCCCGCAACGGAAATTAGCGCCGGGGCGATCGTGTACGGTTCTCTCTTTCGCAAAGACACAATCAATAGCAAAAAAAGAATGATCGAAGCCGCAAATACGATTCGTGTCCGGAACAGAGTAATCCGTTTTCGTAAAGAATGGGGCTTGTAAAGTTTTGCCGTTTGCTGTTCGAGTGTCCAGTTCAGGGCCCGCGATTCCGTTAGCCGGGCCGCAAACAACTGCACTCCGGCAGGATCCTGGAGTTGTTCCGACGCACGCATCGCCAGGTAGTACGATTCCACATCTTCTTTGCCGGTTTGGTGCAGGTTTTCACCAAGCGCGCGGAGATTTTGCCATTCCTCTTTTTCCCATAGTTCCACGGCTCGGGCATGCCACGGTCCTTCTACTCCTTTTCTGGCAAAATAAAGAGACGAACCCACAAACAGAAGAATGATCCACGCGGGCACCAGATACCGAAATTTCAGCGTACCCATAGCGCCTCAATTTTTTCGCATATTTTTTTCATTTCCTCATAAGTCACAGGAACCGGTTTCGTCTGCGCATATGCGGTCCGTTCCAGTTTGCGAAGACCTCGCGTGACGTTCAACCATTCTTCTTGTGGCAGATGTCTGCGAAGAGCTTCCACCAGGGATGAACTATCTCCGTTCTGCTCTGCGATTTGCATGGAGATCTGCTGATAGAGATTTCTCGCTGCGTTTTTAGAAATCTGCAGCTTTGGATTCTTTCTGGAGAACAGGTGTTGCAATCGTAGATGTCCCCTGGATTTGGTTGGCCTGTAGTTCCGGAAATAGCTTACAAGCGTCAAAAAACTCAGAATCAGAAAAAACAGCCAGACAAAACCACCTTGCAGTTTTGGAAAATCCAGTTTCTGCTTGGGGGCAGCTCCGGGTGGACGAAACCGGAAGCTCATGGAGGGCAGGCGGAGCAGGGAAAGATGTCCGGATTCCGGGTCAAACTCTTTGATTTTTATTTCCGGTATTACTGCCGCAGTAGTGGCTTTCTCCGGAATAATTTCAACATCCTGCGTTTTTCTGCTGAACAGATTCTCGCCTTCTATCTTTGCATTGGTGGAAACGCCCAGCTTACGTGCAAGAAAGCGAGCGCCCGCAATTTCAGGAAAGTTGAAAGTAGAGAGCTGCCCTTTGCCTTCCAGAATCATCCTGACAATTTTGTAATCCGGTTCGTCGGAAACAATTTCATTGCGCAAAGTGAAATCTCCAACAGCAGCATCTTCGGGAGATCCCTTCACTTGCAAGTTCAATATATTGGAGGAACGTTCCAGATTTAATCTCAGATCCGCTTCAGGAAAGGATCCGGATGGCACACGCACTTTTAATTCGCAACGGACCGGAGGCATTTCAATCTTGCCTTCCTGTAACGGGAACAAGAGAAACTTGACCAGCTCGTAGGACGCGTATTTTTGATTCTTGTACGTGACAATCTCTCCTTTTGGTTTTGACGTAAAGGGGAAGTCGTATCGCAGGAATCCCGGAAAATCTGCTTCTTCTAAAAATTGTAAATTTTCCACCGGAAGCTGAGACAACAATCGAACGGTTACCGGAATTCCCTGAAATTGATAGGCGCGATTCTTACGGGACTCCATTAAAATGAGAATCTTGTCCCCTATCTGTGCGGCCGACATAACAACCGCCGGTTTTACGACTTCTTTCTTTTCAGGTTCCGGTTCTTTCACCGGTGGTGGCTTCTTTTCTTCCTTCGCCTTTTTTTCCTCTGCCCTCTTTTTTTCCTCTGTCGCCTTCTTCTCCGCTGCCGCCTTCTTCTCTTC
>JBKKAT010000606.1:0-14750 GCA_046714535.1 Acidobacteriota bacterium
GCCCCCAGGTTCATGAAAATGTACGCGGCAAAATAATACACAATACTCTGTTGAGCCTGATCCGGCGCGGCAAGCAAACCCAGCAACATATAACCTGCATGCGCGATGCTGGAATATGCGAGCAAACGCTTTAAGTTGTTCTGCCAGATGGCTGATAGATTGCCGACAATCATCGTAACAACCGCAAGAACCCAGATAATCGGCATCCAGAACTGAGAAACCGTTTCCGAAGAGAACGCCACCAGAAAAACACGAATCAAACTCGCAAGTGCGGCGGCTTTGACCGTGGCGGCCATGAAAGCGGTCACCGGAGTTGGGGCTCCTTCATAAACATCGGGTGTCCACATATGGAAGGGGGCCAGCGATATTTTGAAACCGTAACCGACGACGAGAAAAATCAATCCCAGAAACAGATAGGTTCGATTTGCAAAATCAGGTTTTGCGATCGCATCGGCAATCACGTTCAATTGGATACTGCCGGTCGCGCCGTAAATAAACGCGACTCCATACAGGAAAAATGCAGAGGCAAAGGATCCAAGCAAAAAATATTTCATCCCGCTTTCAGCCGAGAGCGGATCCCGTTTGGCAAAAGCCGCAAGCACATAAACCGACAGAGACAAAATTTCCAAACCGATAAACAGGACGAGGAAGTTTGTGCCGCTAACAAGCAAAATCATGCCGATCAATGTCAGCAGCAACAGGCAATGAAAAGGGGCCGTCGATAGTGGGCTGTCATGCAGCAAGAGCAACGTAATCACTCCCGCCAGACAAAAGAGGAAGGAGGCGACCAAACTGAAGGAATCGAGAACGATCATTCCATTAAAAGCAGAACCCTGATAGGCCCACAAAAATGGGGCGGTCAGAAGCGCAGCAAGCAAAAGTAGAATTGTGAACCCGTAGGATTTGCGGGCAGAATTCGTGAGAAAAGCATCCAGCAACATCACGATGATGGCTCCAACAAAAAGCAGCAACGGTAGCGAGATGATGTAGAGCGTATTCATTGTTTATTTTCGACAACCCGAGGTTCTTTCACTTGTTTCAAAGATTGCTGAACGGAAACGTCCATCTTGCGCAAGAAACTGTTGGAATAGATTCCGATCCAAAACATGGCCAGGATAATCGGGACAAGAATTGCAATCTCTCTGCGGTCCAGATCCCGGAGGCTTTTATTCTCCTCAATATCCAGCGGTCCGAACATTACGCGCTGGAACATCCAGAGCATGTAGACAGCGCCCCAGACCACGCCGGTGGCCGCGACAATCGCGATCCACGCTTTCGCGCGGAAGGCGCCCAGCAAAATAAGAAATTCGCCGACAAAACCATTCAGAAGCGGCAATCCTATGGAAGAAAGAAGCACGATCAAAAAAAAGAAAAAGAAAAGAGGCATTTGTTTCGCAATTCCACCGAATTCCGAAATCATCCGGGTGTGACGGCGTTCATAGATCATTCCTACAAGCAGAAAGAGCGCGCCTGTGCTCAATCCATGATTGACCATTTGCAGGATCGCGCCGTGCAATCCCTGTTCATTGAACACAAACATTCCCACGATCACGAAGCCGAGATGGCTGACGCTGGAATACGCCACAAGTTTTTTGACATCCGGTTGAACCATTGCGACGAGCGCGCCATAAATAATGCCGATCAATCCAAGAGTGATAATCCAGGGTGCGAACAATTCCGCCATGTCCGGAAACAAGGGAATTGCAAACCGCAGCATTGCATACGTTCCCATTTTCAAGAGCACACCTGCCAGAATCACCGAACCGGCTGTGGGGGCTTCCGTATGCGCATCGGGCAACCATGTGTGAAACGGAAAAAGCGGGACCTTGATCGCAAACGCAACGAAAAATGCCAGGAAGAGCCAGTATTTCTGGTGCTCAGGCAAATCGGTTCCGTACAGCTGAAGGATATTGAAAGTTGCAACGCCGGTCTGAGCTTCGTGCAGGTTAAACAGGAACACAATCGCAACCAGCATTAGGGCACTGCCAGCAAGCGTGTACAGGAAAAATTTTACGGCTGCATAAATGCGATTCGGACCGCCCCAGATTCCGATCAGGAAGTACATTGGAACCATCATCGCTTCCCAGAAGAGAAAAAAGAGAAACAAATCGAATGAAACGAAAACGCCCAGGATGCCTGTTTCCAGAATCAGAAGCAGCGCGTAAAACTGTTTGATCTTTGCGCGGATGTCATTCCATGAAATCAAAACGCAAAGCGGTGTCAAAAAAGTTGTAAGCAACACAAGAAATAAACTGAGCCCATCGATTCCGATGTAGTACTCCGCGCCGATCGAACCGATCCAGGGATACTGTTCTACAAATTGAGGATGAATCGTGGATGCATTGAACCAGAAAAAAAGAGGAAGGGAGAACAGGAAATCCACAACCGAAAGGATCAGCGCGGCGTTGCGGATTTTGGTTGCATCCGCGTTTTTCCAAAAAAGGAGAAGAACTCCTCCCAGCAGAGGCAAAAACAACACAACCGAAAGAAGCGGAAAATTGCTCATTTCACCATCCAGGCGAAGTACATCAGTAAGCCCAGTGTTCCGATCAATATGGCAGCAGCATAGGCGCGTGCATCTCCCGTTTGGAAGCGCCGAAATGTGGCGCCGGTGTTTCGCAATAAGACAGCAACATCATTGACGAACGCATCGATGATGTTCACATCGATTACCCGGAACAGCAGTTTTTCTGAAAGGAACAGAATGGGCCGAATAAAAATTGCGTGATATATCTCATCCACGTAGTATTTGCGAAACAGGATCTGATGAATTCGCGCCAGATAAGTGTTGCTCGCGAGAAGCTGCGCGGGAACTTCCGGCTTTTTGTAATGAAGCTGGTAAGCAAGATAAATTCCAGCTGCTGCAATCACCAGCGCAATCACCATCAAACCCACTTCTTTGCCCATACTGATTTCATGATGTGCACTTCCGAATACCGGTTCGAGAAAATGTCCGAAGGCATTCATCCATGGCGTGCCAATCCATCCGCCAATGATGGAAAGCAGAGCCAGCAGAGTTAACGGAAAGAGCATGGCCTTCGGTGACTCATGCGCGTGTTCCACAGCATGCGGATCCGCAGGCTCAGCGTGAAAGACCCGGAAGATCACACGGAATGTGTAATACGCGGTGATAAACGCTGTGATCAGTCCGATCGACCAAACGACCCATCGTCCGTGATCCATTGTGAAGGCGCCCAGTAGAATCGAATCTTTGCTCCAGAAACCAGCGAACGGGAAAATGCCTGCGAGAGCCAGCCCTCCAATCCAGAAACGTTGTCCGGTCTTTCGAAGTGGGCCCCAGAGTCCTCCCATTTTTCGGAAATCCGTCTCGTTTGCCATCGCATGCATAACGCTTCCGCACGCTAAAAAGAGTAAAGCTTTGAAAAAAGCGTGGGTCATTAAATGAAAAATTGCCGCCGAAAAAGCTCCTGCTCCCAGCGCCATGAACATGTATCCAAGCTGTGAGACTGTGGAGTACGCCATCACTCGTTTGATATCGTACTGAGCGAGAGCCATCGAAGCGGCGAAAATTGCGGAAAACGTTCCAGTCGTCAGCACAACGACAAGCGCAAGATCCGATTGTGAAAATAAAGGGAAAGATCTTGCTACCATGTAGACACCGGCAGTCACCATTGTTGCCGCGTGAATCAACGCGCTAACCGGAGTCGGCCCTTCCATCGCATCGGGCAACCAAACATACAACGGAAATTGCGCGGATTTGCCGACAGCTCCACAGAAGAGCCAGAGCGATGCGGCTGTAATCAATGCGGGCGCTACACTGGAAGTGCCCGCAAAAACCTCGCGAAATGTGACAGACCCAAATGCGGCAAAAACTGTAAAAATTCCAATGAGGAAACCGAAGTCGCCGATCCGGTTTACGATGAATGCTTTCTTTCCGGCATCCGCGGCGCTTTTCTTTTCAAACCAGAAACCAATCAAAAGGTACGAACAAAGCCCCACCAGTTCCCAGCCGACAAACAACAACACGTAATTGTTTGCAAGCACCAGGATCAACATAGAGAAAATGAAAAGATTCAAATAAGCGAAGTACCTGCTGTAGTAAGGATCACCATGCATGTATCCGATCGAATAAATATGGATGAGCAAACCCACGCCGGTCACAACGAGAATCATCACCGCGGAAAGCGGGTCGAGGTGTAGTCCAAACGGAGCGAGAAAAGTGCCTGCTTGAATCCACGAAAAGTAATCCACATCGATGACGCGCCGTTCCGGGCTCAGCTGTAGCAGTGAATAAACGCAATAGAGAGAAAGCAAAAAGGAAACACCCACAGCGGAGCAGGAGATCAGGGAAGAAAGATGTCCGTTACGATGAGTAGCGAAGGTGATCAAAAGCACACCTGCTGCCGGCGCGATGATGACCAGCAACAGCAGTAGTTCCACCACGCTAACCTCTCATGCTTTTCAATTCGTCGATTTCCACAACTTTCCGGCTGCGATAAACGAGAAGGATAATGGCCAGACCAACAGTGGCTTCCGCGGCAGCCACAGTGATCACGAAAAATGCCAGAATCTGCCCATCCAGATTCTGGAAAACCCGCGAGAAAGTGATCAACGCAAGATTCACGGAGTTGAGCATCAGCTCGATGCACATGAAAAGCACAAGAAGATTCCTGCGGATCAGAATCCCCATCATCCCGATCAAAAAGAGGATGAGACTCAGAATGATGTAATAAGCGGGCTGAATCATGCTTCTTCCTTGCACGCGATATACAATGCGCCAACAACAGAGGAAATAATCAAAATCGAAATGACTTCAAATGGAAAGACATATGTGGTGAAGAGCTGCCGGGCCAGACCCTTCACGCTGAAATCTCTTGCGAGTGGAACAATTTGCGAATCGGCAGAAGAGACAGCCCAGATCGTAACTCCCGCGATCAATAAAAGGACTAGCAGGGCCCCCTTGCTGTGAATTTTCCACGCAGGGGAAATGTCTTCGCGAACATCCAACATCATGATTACAAAAAGAAACAGGGTCATAATGGCGCCCGCATAAATCACGATCTGAAGGATCGCAATAAAATTCGCATTCAATAGCAGGAAAAGACCGCCCATGCTGGCGATCACGACGATGAGCGAGAGGGCACTGTAAATCGGATTCTTCTGCAGAATCACGCTCAAAGCGGAAAAGATTGCGGAGAGAGCGAACAGGATGAAAAAAGCCAGTTCCATGAATTAAGCCTCTTTCCGGCTCCGAAGTTTGTCCAGGATTTCGTCAACACGTTTTAGGGTCAAGTGTTCTTCATAATCGTCATTGACTTGCATCACAGGCGCCGTATCACAGGAGGCAAGACATTCCTGACGCAGTAAAGTGAAAAGTCCATCAGCAGTCGTTTCCCCGGTCCGAACTCCCAGTGACTTTTCCAGATGTTGAATCACATCTTCAGCCCCGCATAAATTGCAACTCAAGTTGTGACAAACCCAGAGGACATTTTGTCCGACAGGTTTCAAGAACAACATCGTGTAAAAAGACGCAACTTCCACCACCTGGGCTGGGCTCATTCCCATCAGTTTGGCAACGTATTCAATGCCCTCCGGTTTCAGGTATCCCAATTCCCGCTGAACGATATAAAGAGCAGGAATCAGCGCACTTCTTTTCGAGGGATATTTTTGCAACAGTTCCTGAAATTCCTTCTCGATAGATTTGGAAAACATAGGTTTTTCGCAGGCGTTGGAAATCATACCATAAGGATCTTGAGTGACAAATCACACAATCATTTAACGCAAAGTCGCAAAGACGCAAAGAAAAAAAGAATAAAATACGAGTATGAACATGGATCCGCTGAAGCGGTTTAGCAGCAGGGTGGAGAATTACACAAGGTACCGGCCCCGTTATCCGCAATCGGTTCTCGAATTTCTCCGGAGCGATCTCCATTTACAGCGCTCTTCGGTGATTGCAGATATTGGATCGGGGACCGGCATTTCTTCTGAGTTATTTCTTGCTGCTGGAAACGAAGTATGGGGAATCGAACCAAACGCCGAAATGCGACAAGCGGCGGAGAGATACCTCTCCCACTTTCCGGAGTTCCATAGCATGGATGCTAAAGCAGAAGCCACGGGCCTTCCGGATCATTCCGTTGACTTCATCATTGCCGGACAAGCTTTTCACTGGTTCGACAGAAACGAATGCAGGACAGAATTCTTACGGATTCTACGACCCCGTGGTTGGGTTGTTCTCCTCTGGAACGACCGCCGCCAGGACACTTCTTTTTCGAATGCTTACGAAAAATTTCTGAAGACCTATGCAATCGATTATGAAGTTGTCGATCATCGTTTGATCACTGAAGATGTGCTGAAAGAATTTTTCGGTAGCAGAGAATTTCATTTCAAAATGTTTGACAACGAACAGGTATTCGATTTCGATGGGCTCATGGGACGGGTCCTGTCCTGTTCCTATATGCCGGTGGAAGGGCATGCAAACTATCAAAGAATGATCGATGCCATGAATCTGCTGTTCCAAAGATTTAAAGAAGGAGGAACGGTCCGGATGGGATATAACACGTTGATGTATTACGGCCGGTTTGAAGCAAAAAAAAAGCCGGGCCCGATCCGGGCCCGGTAGAGGGTTTTCCCTGTCAATGTCCTATCAACGATGTTTGCGTTAATCCTGGTTTTGCTTTTTCCTCTTTGACTCTTCCTTTTTCTTCTTTTTCGGTTTGCTCTCTTCTTCTTCAGCGTCTACCTGTTCCTCTTTTTCTTTGGAAGAGACTTTCTTTCTTTCCTGTTCAGGTTCCTGTTCCTGATTCTTAACGGAACGTCTTTCATTTAACGGTTCCGGAATGACCCGTTCGCTGCTTTCAGGACGTCGTTCAAGGTCTCGATCCCGTTTCGATTTTTGAGAATCAGTCTCCGGGCGACCGAACTGCGTGTCGCGATTCTTTTTATTCTTCATTCTGAATTCTGTTTCGGCTTTCTCTATCTGCCTTTCCAATTCAGCATCGCGGTTCTTCTTGTTCTGCTTGGACTCGAATTGCGACTCGCGATTTTTTCTGTCCCGCTTCATTCTGTTATCTGTCTCGGCTTTTTCTTTCTGCCTTTCCAGTTCAGCATCACGGTTCCTTTTGTTCTGATTCAATTCGAACTGCCGATCGCGATTGTTCTGTTGCTGCTTCGACTCCGTAGCTGGTCCCCGTTCTTTCTTAACCGGACCCGGTTTGAATTGTGAATCGCGGTTTTCAGTATTCCGATCTCTCTCCTTTCTTAAAGGAATTTCTCCAATCGGAATTTCCTTCTCTTTACGGTCCTGTCTGATCTCACGAGTTTTTTCAGCTTTGTCATTCCGGATTACTTTTTCCCTTTTTTCGCGGACCAGATTCTTGCGCTGATGTTCAACATTCTTCTGCTCGTTGAGTGCTTCACGAAGCACTTCAGTGTCGGTCATCTTTTTGATCTTTGGCTGACGGTTTTCCTGTTTGAACATTCTGTTTACAACCGCAGTATTCTCAGCCTGAAGGCCTTTAAAGTTCCGTCTCTTTTCCGCAAACGCAGGAGCGATCACATTTTTCACAACGCGATTCGCATTTCTGCGGATGTTCTCTTCTTCACCGGAAGGAACGACCACTTTCACCCTGCGGTTGTTCGTTTCAATTTCACGAACCTGAACCGAAGCCTGGTTGATCTTGCGCTTCACAATCCGTTCCAAAGTTTGTCTTTGTAGTTGTCGTGAAGAAATCCTTACACGCCTGCGATCGAAAAGCGACCTTGTGTAATCGGAATCCAGATAATAATCGGAATAGTTGTTATAACCGTAGTGACGCGTATCAATGAAGATCCACAGGTTTACAACAATGTTCCTGTAGCCTGATCCGTGGAACAGGTCACCGTATCCGGAATTGTAAGGATCGCCATAGTAATCGTTATCGTAGTAGTCATCATCATCGTAATAGTCGTCGTCATCGTAATAGTCATCATAGTCATCAAAGTCGTTATCGTAGTAACTGAACTGGTTGTGCGATCCGCGATAATCCAGATAGCCACGTGAGTAGTCGTATCCGTTTGGGGGCGCCGGCATCCAACCGATGTTGTCGTAGCCATGGCTCCAAATCACACGACCCGGATGCCAGTCGTAGCCTGGAACCCAGACCCAACCGAAACGGGAACTCCAGATCCAGTTGCCGTAGTGATAACCCACCCATGCCCATGGTTCATAGCCTACCCATGTCGGACCATAGCTCGTGTAGCTCCAATGTCCCTGGGTAAAAGGACGCCAACCCTGACGCACATAAGGCCTCCATGCTTGCCCAAAAGGCGCAACCGAAACCCATGCGCCATAGTCACTCATCACGTCATGAAAACTGATGCGTGGTGTCCGGCGTGAATAGGGAAGGGTATAAGAATAGTAATCGTAGTTTCCAACTGATACGTAGTAGTCATCAGTTCCAAGAGAAAGGGAGAATGAACTGGCTGAGGCCTGGCTTCCCAGACCCAACAGCATCACTCCCAAAAGCAAAATACTCAGTTTCCTTAACATCGTGAACCTCCAACGATTGTGCATGAAAGCAAGTGTCATGCCAAACTATAAGTTGTTTGTTTACAATTGTTTGCTATTTCAGTCCCTGAAGGAATGTCCCCTATAAGGGACGTCTCGTTAAGCTCTTTGCGCCTTTGCGCTGATGGCTTATAATTCAAGTGCTAACAATCCAGCGCAGAGGTGATTCAAATGCCGATCTTCGAGTATGTGTGTGTCGATTGTCAGGAGTCTTTTGAAAAAATCGTTCAGAAGGAAGAGGCCATCCTCTGTCCGGTTTGCAGCGGGCAACGATTGGAAAAACAATATTCCAGATTCGGCCTCGGAGCTTCCTCAAAGCAAAATTATCCTTCACTGCCCCTCTACAAATCGGGTGGCTGCTGTTGCAGTCCGGGCAGTTGTGGTTGTAAAAACTGATCATGTCCAGGATACCGGGAAAGAAAATCGCTCCAAAGAAAATCGAACCGAATATTTCTGTAACGGAATTAATCGATCAGGCGTTTTTGTCTTACAACGCGGGACGCTTACGAGAGGGATGCCAGCTATTCGTGGATCAAATGTTACAGGAAGATGTGACGGTTGGCGTAAGTCTTACCGGCGCTTTGACGCCCGCTGGTTTGGGTATGTCTTGTCTGATCCCGTTGATGGAAGCGGGCTTCATTGACTGGATGGTAAGCACTGGCGCTAATCTTTATCACGATACGCACTTTGCGCTAGGCCTGAATATGCATCAAGGGACACCTTTCGTGGACGATGTGAAATTGAGGCAAGACGGAATCGTTCGCATCTATGACATTTTTTTTGATTATGATGTCCTTCTTTCTACTGATAAGTTCTATGTCAAGTTAATCAGCGGTGAAGAATTTCAGCGCTCGATGAGCACCGCGGAGTTTCACTATCTTGTCGGCAAGTATCTGACCGAACGCGAAAAAGCGTTGAATCAACACAAATCGGTTCTGTCTACGGCTTATCAATGTGGAATACCGGTATACACTTCGTCACCAGGAGATAGTTCGATCGGAATGAACATAGCGGGTGTCGCGTTGAAGGGAAACAAATTGGTAATCGATCCAAATCAAGATGTGAATGAAACAACGTCCATTGTTTTGAACGCCAAAATGCATGAGGGACAAAGCGGTGTGCTGATACTTGGGGGTGGTTCTCCGAAAAATTTTGTGTTGCAAACGGAACCCCAGCTGCAAGAAGTATTGGGAATCCAGGAAAAAGGTCACGATTACTATTTGCAGTTTACTGATGCGCGTCCTGATACGGGTGGTTTATCGGGCGCAACACCGGGGGAAGCAGTCTCCTGGGGAAAAGTTGATCCGGATAAATTGCCGAACACTGTGGTTTGTTATACGGATACTACAATTGCGCTGCCTCTCATCACTGCCTATTCGCTTACGAAGAAAAAGCCTCGCGCTCTCAAACGTTTGTATGACAGCAGGTCCAAAATGATGGATCAGTTGTGCAAAGCCATGAATCTGTAATGAGCGGGCGATTCACGATTCGCTTTCCTGTTCGTTTTCGTGATATTGACGCCCTCGGGCATGTCAACAACGCCGTCTATTTCACCTATATGGAAAGTGCGCGCACCGAGTACTGGATGAAAGTGTTTGGAATAGGCGATCTTCGAGAGGTCACGTTCATCGTGGCTCATGCGGAATGCGATTATAAAATTGCTGCGCGTTTTGGAGATGATCTGGAAGTGAGTATCTGGACGTCTTCGATTGGAAACACAAGTTTTGTCTGGGATTATGAAATTCATAACAGCGTTTCCCGGCAATTGATTGCCTCGGGAAAAACGATTCAGGTTTATTACGATTACAGCAAAGGAAAGGCGCTTCCGGTCCCGGAACAGGTCCGCAAAAAACTCTTAACAGAAGATAACGAAGGGAACGAAGATTAGAATTCTTTGAACCTTCTGTTAAAAACTAGCTAAATTAACTGTTTATCTTCGTTATTTTTTGTTAAAAAAGCTGCTCGAAATCCTGACGCTGTCACACCCGTTTCCGTTGCATCGTCTTATCATTAAGGTTGTGATATAAATCTTTCTTCTTGCCTGGCGCTTTGGCGCCCTGGCGGTTAAAACAGATGAATCGCGCACTGGCAATTTACCATTCTTCGATCGGGAAAAAGGCGATCATGGCGGTCACCGGATTGATCGGGATCGGTTTTGTGATCGGGCACATGGTCGGGAATCTGCAGATTTTTCTGGGCCGGGATCAATTGAACGCTTACGCAGCTGCACTGCGGCAATATCCTGCCCTGCTTTATTTCGCGCGCGCCGTATTGCTAGGCGCGGTCATTTTGCACATTGTCGCTGCGTATCAACTTTCGCGCATGAGCTGGCAAAGCCGCTCCCAAAGCTACGAAAGATGGAAGCCGGTTGCATCCGACTATGCGTCAAGGACCATGCGCTGGAGCGGTCCCGTTCTGGCACTCTTCATTATTTATCATTTGCTCGATTTCACTTTCGGTTCGGTGAATCCTGATTTCCGTCACGCCGATGTATTTCACAACGTGATATCCAGTTTCACCTTGTGGTACGTGACCGCGCTTTACGTTGTGTCGATGCTGGCGCTGGGCCTCCATATGTATCACGGGATCTGGAGCATGTTTCAGTCACTCGGATTGAATAATCCGAAATACAATCAGTACTGGAAAAATCTTGCAGTGGTCATTACAGGAATTGTGGTCATTGGAAATATTGTGATGCCGCTGGCTGTATTTCTCGGATTCGTCAGGGAAGGCTAATGGAACTGAATTCACGGATCCCTACCGGTCCACTGGAAAAGAAGTGGGAGACGCATCGCTTCGAAATGAAGCTGGTCAATCCTGCGAACAAACGAAAATACGAAATCATTGTGGTCGGCACGGGGCTGGCCGGCGGTTCAGCAGCGGCTTCGCTTGCTGAGCTCGGCTACAATGTAAAAGCATTCTGCTACCAGGACAGCGCGCGAAGGGCCCACAGCATTGCGGCGCAGGGTGGAATCAATGCCGCCAAGAATTATCAAAATGACGGAGACAGCATCTACCGGCTCTTCTACGACACCATCAAAGGCGGCGATTTCCGGGCGCGCGAGTCCAACGTCTACAGGCTTGCTGAAATCAGCGTGAATATTATTGATCAGTGCGTGGCTCAAGGAGTCCCTTTTGCGCGCGAGTACAGCGGATATCTCGCCAACCGTTCCTTCGGAGGCACGCAGGTTTCCCGAACATTTTACGCGCGCGGACAAACCGGCCAACAACTTTTGCTCGGCGCTTACCAGGCTCTCATGCGCCAGGTGGAAACAGGAAAAGTGAAAATGTTTCCACGCACGGAAATGTTGGACCTGATCGTAATCAATGGAAGGGCGCGTGGCATCGTAACACGCGATATGGTCACCGGAAAAATCCAAACACATATTGCCGATGCGGTGATTCTGGCAACCGGTGGTTATGGAAATGTGTTTTATCTTTCCACCAATGCGAAAGGCTGCAACACAACCGCCATCTGGCGGGCATACAAGCGCGGGGCCGCGTTTGGAAATCCCTGTTTCACTCAAATCCACCCCACCTGCATTCCCGTTACGGGCGAATACCAGTCCAAGCTCACACTGATGAGCGAATCCTTACGCAACGATGGCAGGATCTGGGTGCCAAAGGAAAAAGGAGACAAGCGCCCGCCTGATGAAATTCCTGAAGGGGAACGGGACTACTATCTGGAACGAAAATATCCCAGTTTCGGGAATCTTGCGCCTCGCGATATCGCTTCGCGCGCCGCCAAAGAAGTCTGCGACGAAGGAAGGGGCGTCGGCGAAAATGGACTCGGTGTGTATCTGGATTTCGCTGATGCGATCAAACGTCTGGGCGTCAAAGTGATTGAAGAGCGCTACGGCAACCTCTTCGAAATGTATCAGCGGATCACCGATGAAGATCCTTATAAAGTGCCGATGCGAATTTATCCGGCGGTGCATTACACCATGGGCGGCCTCTGGGTCGATTACAACTTGATGAGCACGATTCCCGGTTTATTTGTTCTGGGTGAAGCGAACTTTTCGGATCACGGCGCCAACCGTCTCGGCGCAAGCGCATTGATGCAGGGACTTGCAGATGGCTACTTCATCATTCCGTATACGATCAGCGATTATCTGGCAACTACGAAATTAGAAGCTGCGGATGAAACGCATCTTGAATCCCGAAAGGTGCAGGAAGAAGTTGCGCAGCGCATTCAAAAGCTGTTGGATATCCAGGGAAAGCGGACTGTTGATTCCTTTCATCGCGAGCTGGGAAAGGTCATGTGGGACTATTGCGGGATGGCACGCAACCGCGCCGGTTTGGAAAAGGCCCTGCAAAGAATTCCGGCGATACGCGAGGAATACTGGACGAATCTGAACGTTCTGGGGAGCAATGAAGAGATCAACCAGTTGCTGGAGAAAGCAGGACGCGTCGCGGACTTTTTGGAACTGGGAGAATTAATGTGTCTGGATGCGCTGGAGAGAAACGAATCCTGCGGAGGTCATTTTCGCGAAGAATACCAGACTCAGGAGGGAGAAACTCTTCGCGACGATCAGAATTACTGTTATGTTGCGGCGTGGGAGTATGCGGGCCCAGACCGGAAACCTGGGCTGCAAAAAGAGGTTTTGAATTTCGAATCGGTCCATTTATCCCAGCGGAGCTATAAGTAGATGAACTTGACCCTTTACGTTTGGCGCCAGGCGAATGCAAAAACGGAAGGAAAGATGGTCCGCTATGATGCGAAGAACGTTAATCCGGATATGTCTTTTCTGGAAATGCTGGACGTAGTGAATGAAGAGTTGATTGCAAAGGAAGAGGATCCCATCGCGTTCGATCATGATTGCCGCGAAGGAATCTGTGGAACCTGCGGGATGATGATCAATGGAATCGCGCATGGCCCGAAAAAAGGCACCACCGCCTGCCAGTTGCACATGCGGGAGTTTAAGGATGGGGACACCATTTATATAGAGCCCTGGCGCGCCAGCAGTTTTCCTGTATTGAAAGATCTTGTTGTGGATCGTGGCGCATTTGACCGGATCATTCGCGCCGGCGGATACATTTCCGTTTCAACCGGATGCGCACCGGATGGAAATACGATTCCGATTCCCAAGCAAAATGCCGAACTTTCCATGGATGCCGCTGCTTGCATTGGATGCGGCGCCTGCGTGGCTGCCTGTCCGAATGGTTCCGCCATGCTTTTCACAGCCGCAAAAGTAGCCCATCTTGCCTTGCTTCCTCAGGGCCAACCGGAAAGAAACCGCCGTGTCATTCACATGGTCGACGCAATGGACGCAGAAGGTTTTGGGAGCTGCACAAACCACCGCGAATGCGAAGCTGCCTGCCCAAAAGAAATCAGCATCCAGTTCATTGCGCGAATGAATCGCGACTATTTGTTCGCAAACCTCACGCAACAAGAGGAAACAAAACGCAAAGAAGATTGAGCAAAGTGGTGCGGGCGCCCCGCCCGCAAAGCTCCGCGGACGTCCGCGCAACGATCGAAGAACGGGCTAAGTGGTTGGCGCCCAGTGGCTGGGAAAATATGTGCGTATTCAGCCGGTCGAAGAGATTATGAAAAGGAAGCTCGCGGTAAAGCAGCATCGGGGAGTTGAATACTGAATATCCAACAATCGATCGATCATTCAGTGTTCAGGTTTTAGCTGCGGACGGGACGCCTGCGGTCCCCAACTTTTGGAACTATTTTGACCAATCTTCAATCTGGAGATAACCGATATAAAAACATCGGATGGTTTTTTTACTGAAAGCTTTTTGTAAACACTGGCAGGCTTTTGTTTCAATACGGAGGAGCGATGTTTGAATCAGAAGGTATGGCATTTCAAATTTTAGTCAAAGTCCAGGTCGCGCTTCAGCATGGGAGGTTGCTGTCTTCCTTCAGACAGAAAATCTTCGCCAAGTGCGGTCCACGTTTTCCACCACTCTTCCCAGGAGAATTCCTCGATCGGTTCTAGAATGAGTTTTTTCCCTTCCCGTCTTACTCTAACTCGGACACCCCTTCGAACCGCAATTCTTTGGGCAATCGGACGGCCTGACTCCGACCATTCCGAAACAATCGCGCAGTTTTCATAAGATGAGTATATGCCTTTGGCATATGTGCGCTTCCCTAAAGTAAGATGCCGGCATCGAATAACTTTTGCAGCAGTTCCTTTGGAATCTGCTGAATTACTTCTGCCATTTTTATCCCACTCATACGATGCAATCGTCTCAGCGTATCCTTAGGCAGAATGACCGGATCATATGGATTGGAAGT